>NZ_JBFBGK010000004.1:0-177133 GCF_040684615.1 Streptomyces sp. NPDC089919 | reverse complement strand
GGCCTACCGGGAGATCCTGGCCGGTCTGCGGCAGCGGCCGGAGGACGAGCGGCTTCGCCGTGGCCCTCCGGGCCATCCCAGGCCCGGGCCTGCCTCCGGACCAGCCTGCCACACCCCGTCAAGGGGCTGCCCCACACACCACGGACGGCCTGGGGGGCGTAGTTGTGAAGCCCCGCCGGCGTTTGAGGCGCGGGGTCCGGGGGCGGAGCCCACCGGTTTCGGGAAAGGGGCGGGTAGGGGACCAGCTCCGCGCAGCGGCCACCCCCCACCCCCCCTACGGCGCCGCCGGAAACAGCACCGGCACGGCCGACACCAGATGCGAGGCCCGGTCCAGCGCGCTCGCCAGCAGCGCCAGATCTGTAGGGCCGTTGCCCAGTTCCCGGACCGGCCGTCGCGTCGGCGGGTCGCCCATCCGGTCCCACTCGAGCGGGACGACCGTCGGCCGCTGGGTGGCCGTCCGCGGGATGCGGCCGGTCACCCGGCCGCCCTGGAAGGGCGTGGTCCGGCCGTCGGCGTGCCGCAGGACGCCCCGGCCGGGGGCCGGCGCGTCCGGCCCGCTGCCGGTGGGCGCCGCGTCCAGCGTCACCCGCAGGCCCGCGGCCCGGGCCAGCTCGGTCTCGGCCGTCCGCTCCGGCCGGGCGGTGGTCGCGACCAGGTGCACCCCGAGCCGGGCGCCCTCCCGGGCCACCGCCTCCAGGGCCCGCACCACGGACCCCGCGGCCGGCCGGCCCGTACTGCCCAGGGCCGGGGCGACCAGCGCGTCGAAGTCGTCGACCAGTACCACCAGCCGCGGCAGCGGCGTCGGCCCCGCCTCGGTCCGGACCGCGGCCGACCGCAGCCGCAGGGTGCCCGACCGGGCCGGGTCCAGGTCCCCGCGCAGCTCCGCCGCGCTCGGCCGGTCCTCGGCCGTCGCCGGCTGCCGGGGCGCCACCAGCCGCCCGGAGACCGTCGCCCCCGCGCGCTGCGCGTGCCACTCGGCGAAGGACAGGCCGTCCAGCAGCTCCGCCCGGCGCTTGAGCTCGGCGCCCAGCGCCTGGGCGAACTCCCGCATCCGCAGCGGGTCGGAGGCGATCAGGTGGGCCGAGACGTGCGGCAGCTCGGTACAGGGCGCCAGGCCCTCGCCGCGCTCCCCGCCCGCGCCGTCGAGCAGGACCAGGCCGAGCCGGTCCGGCCGGCCCGCGGCCGAGAGCGAGGCCGCGACCGAGCGCAGCAGCTCGGTCCGGCCGCTGCCGGGCGGGCCCTCGATCAGCAGGTGCGGTCCCTCGGCGACCAGCTCGGCCCCCACCGGGCCGCGCCGGCCGCTGCCGAGCACCACCTCGGCGTGCCCGCCGACCGCCTGGCCCTGGTCCGTGGCCGCCGCCCACCGCGCCATCAGCGAGGCCGGGGTGGCCCGGGCCAGGCCCAGCTCGTCCAGCAGCCGGGCCGCGGCGGGCAGGCTGGCGGCGGCCGGCCGGCGCGGTCCGGGCCCGGTGGCCTCGGCCCGCAGCGGGGCCAGCGCCCGGGCGAACCGCTCGGCCCAGGCGGCCGAGACGGCGTCGGCCGTGGTCAGCTCGCCGTGCCCGGCGGGCCGGCCGCCGCGGACCGGCAGCACCCGGACGGCGGTGGCGACGTCCCCGCTGAGCAGCGCGGCGGTACCGCACTCGCGGAAGGCGGGGGAGGCCTGGCAGGCCAGTTCGTAGGACTCGGCGACCGGTGAGGCGGCCGAGGCGGCCGGCACCTCGGCCAGGCACAGCAGGTGGATGCCGGCGGCCGGGCCGTGCCCGGCCAGCCGGGCGGTCACGTCCCGCAGCGGGCCCGGGCCCGGATCGCCGTCCAGCACGACGACCGTGCGCGGGCCGCGGTAGGAGGCGGCGGCCTGCGCCACCGCCTCCTTCGGCTGGGAGGCCCACTGCGGGCCGAGGGCGCTGTCGTCCAGGCGGCGGGTGAGCTCGGCGGTCCGGGCGGCGGCCTGGTCCTTGTCGAAGGCGAGCAGCAGCCGGCAGTCCTGGCCGTGCGCCGGGCGCAGGTGCGGGAGCCAGCCGGTCCAGGCCCACTGCGCGCGCCGGTCCGGCAGCGGCCGGGCCCGGTCGGTGCTGATCAGCACGATCTCCAGGTCGTGCGGGGCGTGCAGGACGGCGAGCTGGGCCAGCACGGCCCGGGCCAGCCCCGCGAGCCGGGGGGCCGGTCCGGCCAGGCCCAGCCCGCCGCTCTCGCGCAGTCGCACCGCCACGCCGTGCCCCAGCCGCAGCTCGAGCGCGTCGGGATGGTCCTGGCCGCGCTCCCAGAGACGGGGCCCGGGGCCCAGCGCGGTGAGCAGCAGCTCGGCGGCGTCCGGGCGCAGGTCGACCACGGGCGGCACGGCCTCGGGCGGCGCGCCGGGCCCCTCCAGGGGCTCCTCCTGGCCGTCCCGGGCCGTCGTCCACCGACGTGCCCACGCGCCGATGCCCCGGCGGCGCCCGTCGCGCCGGCCGGGCGTACCGCGGCCCTCGTCGGGGGCGTCGCCGCCGGGCGCCTGGGTGTCGGCCGGGCCCGGCGGGGGCCCCGGGTACGGCTCCGGTGCGTGCGGCCGGCCGCCGGGCGGTGCCTCGGGGTGGGGCACCGGGCCCTGCGGGTGGCCGGCGTACGGCTCCGGGGCGTACGGGTCGGCGTACGGGTCGACCAGGTGGGTCTCGGAGCTGACCGGGCCGCCCGGGCGGTACCGGGCGGGCGGCTGACCGGCCCCCGTGCCCGGTGAGGGGTGCTGGCGGGCCGCCGGGATGTAGGCCTCCGGCTCCCGGGCGGGGCGGTGGCTCTCCGCCGGCCCGCCGCCGGGGGCGGCCGCCCGGGTGGTCACGCGGAGGTGGCCCTCCGAGTCGGGGGTGGTGGCGAGGGCGGGGGCGGGGGTGCCGGGGGTGAGGCGGAGGGTGGACTCGCCCACCCGCAGCAGGGCGCCGGGCCGCAGCGGCACCGGGGAGCCGCCCAGCGGGACCCCGTCGAGGGCGGTGCCGTTGGTCGAGCCGAGGTCGGCCACCGAGACCCGTCCGTCCTCGCCGACCGTCACCGCGCAGTGCAGCCGCGAGACGTCGGGGTCGTCGAGCGGGACGTCGGCGTCGGCGGACCGGCCGACCCGGATCTGGCCGCCGTGCAGCAGGTGGACGCCGCCCGCGTCGGGGCCGGCGACGACGTGGAGCTGGGCCGGGGCCTCGCCGGCCGGGTCCTCCTCCGCCACCGGCGCGTGCAGCGCCAGGACCGCGCCGTCCACCAGCGGGGGCTCGCCGAGCACGCGTCTTTGCGGGTCCAGGCGCTCCTGGCCGGCGTAGAGGATGACCGTGCCGCCCGTGTCGGGGCCGCCGACGGTCGCGGCCAGGCCGGAGGCCACCGCGGAGAGCGGGGTCCCGGCCGGGGCCGTCACGAGCACGTCACAGGTCGCGGTCTGGTGGCCGCTGCGCGGCCCGAGGACGGTCAGCCGGATCTGCATCGCCGTCAGCGGTCCCTTCTGCGCGGTGCACCCGGCAGGGAAAGGGCCGGCCTGCTGCCCGTGACTCCCCCCACCCGGCACGGACGCGTCGCCCGGTCAGGTCTGCCGGACCCCGGGGCTCCCGACCCCGTGGTTCCGTCTGGGTGCATCCTCGCACCTGCCACCGACAACACGCCCGGCACCCGGCAATAAATGATCTTGATCGATCTTCCGACCGCACAAATCCGGACGGAGAACGCGTACGAATCGCCCTCGCGGCATTCACCCTCCGCACGCATGTCCGGCAACCATCACCCGGACGCGGACGTCTTCCCGGGAGCCACCCCCTAAAGTGGGCCGGAACGACGTACAAGACAGCAGGGAGCCCGTGCCGTGCGGCCAGTCGGCAGTAAGTACCTCCTGGAGGAGCAGCTCGGACGGGGCGCCACCGGGACCGTCTGGCGTGCCCGCCCGACCGCGAGCGCGGGCGCCGCGGGCGGCCCCGGCGAGACCGTCGCCATCAAGGTCCTCAAGGAGGAGCTGGCCCAGGACGCCGACGTCGTGATGCGCTTCCTGCGCGAGCGCTCGGTCCTGCTGCGGCTCACCCACCCCAACATCGTGCGCACCCGCGACCTGGTGGTCGAGGGCGACCTGCTCGCCCTCGTCATGGACCTGGTCGACGGCCCCGACCTGCACCGCTACATCCGGGAGAACGGCCCCTTCACCCCCGTCGCGGCCAGCCTGCTCACCGCGCAGATCGCCGACGCGCTGGCCGCCAGCCACGCCGACGGCGTGGTCCACCGCGACCTGAAGCCGGCCAACGTCCTCCTCGACGAGAGCGACGGCCGGATGCGCCCGATGCTCACCGACTTCGGCATCGCCCGGCTGGCCGACTCCCCGGGCCTGACCCGCACCCACGAGTTCGTCGGCACCCCCGCCTACGTCGCCCCCGAGTCCGCCGAGGGCCGCCCGCAGACCTCCGCCGTCGACATCTACGGCGCCGGCATCCTGCTGTACGAGCTGGTCACCGGCCGGCCGCCGTTCGCCGGCGGCACCGCCCTCGAGGTCCTGCACCGGCACCTGAGCGAGGACCCCCAGCGGCCCCCGACCATGGCCGAGCCGCTGTGGACCGTGATCGAGCGCTGCCTGCGCAAGGAGCCCGACGAGCGGCCCAGCGCGGAGAGCCTGGCCCGCGCGCTGCGCGTGGTCGCCGCCGGCATCGGGGTGCACTCCTCGCCGGCCGAGTCCGAGGCGGCGCTCGGCGTCGCGGCGCTGCTCGCCCCGGACCCGTCGCCCGCGCCGGTGCCGGAGACGCCGGGCGCCGCCGACCCGACCCAGGTACTGCCCACCGGCTCCGCCGCGCCCTTCGACCCCTACGACCCGAACGCCGCGACCAGCGTGCTGCCGCCCATCGGCGCGCCCGGCCAGCCGGGCTCCGAGGACGCCACCTCCGTGCTGCCGCCGGTCGGCGCCGGCGGGCCCGTCGCCGACCCCACCGCGGTCATGCCGCCGGTCCAGCGGCCGGACGCGCCGCACCCGTGGCAGTCGCAGCTCCAGGCCGCCCGGGACCGCAACGAACAGACCCAGATCCAGTACCTCGACCCCAGCGAGGACCCCCTGCGGCGCCGCCCGCAGCGGCAGGCCCCGCCGCCGGCCCAGCGCCCCCGCCCGCAGCAGCAGCCGCCGCACCAGCAGCAGCCCTCGCAGTACCGCCAGGGCCCGCCGCCGGGGCAGTACCAGCAGCCGCAGCAGCCCTACCCGCCGCAGCCGCCGCACTACCAGGCGCCCCCGCAGCAGCAGGCCCAGCCCTACCGGCAGGCGCCGCCGCCCGCGTACCAGCAGCCGGCCCCGGCCTACCAGCAGCCGCAGCAGCACCAGCCCCCGCAGGCGCCCTACCAGGCGCCCCCGCAGCAGCCGCCGGCCCGCGCGCCGCGCGAGCCGCGGCCGCGCAGCGCCAACCCGATGCGCATCCCGGGGCTGGGCTGCCTCAAGGGCTGCCTCTTCACCGTCCTGCTGTTCTTCGTCGCGGGCTGGCTGGTCTGGGAGCTGACCCCGCTCCAGGACTGGATCGGCACCGGCAAGGGCTGGTGGGACCAGCTCTGGACGTGGGGCTCGGACATCGTCGACTGGGTCGGCGACCTCGGCAGCACCGGCGGCAGCGGCTCGTAGGGACCGCCCCGGCACCGGCCGGGGCCCCCACGACACCCCCGATAGCGCCGAGTTCGTGGATTTGTCGACTTCTGGGACGTGATTTCGCCCGCAGAAGTGAAGGTCGCCGCGATCCGGGGCGTGCAACCCCCTCCTGGCCGCGTAGTTTTGGTGCGGTACGCCAGCCGCTGAGGGAGCAGTCGTGGCACGGAAGATCGGCAGCCGTTACACCGCCCACCAGATCCTGGGGCGCGGCAGTGCCGGCACGGTGTGGCTCGGCGAGGGGCCCGACGGGCCCGTCGCCATCAAGCTGCTCCGCGAGGACCTCGCGTCCGACCAGGAGCTGGTCGGACGGTTCGTCCAGGAGCGCAGCGCCCTGCTCGGCCTCGACCACCCGCACGTGGTCGCCGTCCGGGACCTCGTCGTGGACGGCAACGACCTCGCGCTCGTCATGGACCTGGTGCGCGGCACCGACCTGCGCACCCGGCTCGACCGCGAGCGCCGGCTGGCCCCCGAGGCCGCCGTGGCGATCGTCGCCGACGTGGCGGACGCGCTGGCCCTCGCGCACCGGGCCGGGGTGGTCCACCGGGACGTCAAGCCGGAGAACGTCCTCCTCGACATGGAGGGTCCGCTCGGGCCCGGCGGCTCGCACCCGGCCCTGCTCACCGACTTCGGCGTCGCCAAGCTGATCGACACCCCGGGGCGGGCGGGGGCCCCGGCGGGCGCCCGTACCCGCATCATCGGCACGCCCGACTACCTGGCGCCGGAGATAGTGGAGGGGCTGCCGCCGCGCGCCGCGGTGGACATCTACGCGCTGGCGACCGTGCTGTACGAGCTGCTGGCCGGCTTCACGCCGTTCGGGGGCGGGCACCCGGGGGCGGTGCTGCGGCGGCACGTCACCGAGACCGTGGTCCCGCTGCCGGGCATCCCCGACGAGCTGTGGCAGCTGGTCGTCCAGTGCCTGGCCAAGGCGCCGGCCTCCCGGCTGCGGGCCTCCGAGCTGTCCGTCCGGCTGCGCGAGCTGCTGCCGTTGCTGGCGGGGATGCCGCCGCTGGACGTGGACGAGCCGGACGACCTCGAGGACCGGGAGCCGGAGTACGAGGAAGTGCCCGCGGCGGACGGTCCGGTACGGCGGCGGGGGGCGGTGCCGCTGGTACCGGGGTCCGGGTCGGGGGCCGACTCCAACCGCGACACGCATACGTCGATGCGGGTGCCGGGGCCGGACGAGCTGGCGGGGGGTGCGCTGGGGACGGCCCGGGTGCCGCGGCCGGCGGGCGCCCCCCGGCCGGGCTCCGCCCGGCACCGGGCCGAGACCGTGCGCAAGCGGCGGATCGCGCTGGGGGCGTCTGCGGTGGTCCTGGTCGCCGCGGCGGCCCTCGGCACCTGGGCCGCCACCTCCGACTCCGACACCCCACCCCAGGACACCCAACGCTCCGCCACCCCGTAACCGGTGGGCGGCTGCCCCCGGAGCCCCCGCACCGCCGCTGCGCGACGGTCGCCTCAAGCGCCGGCGGGGCTGGGTGTGCCGGGCGCAGCCCGGGCTCGCACCGCCGCTGCGCGACGGTCGCCTCAAACGCCGGCGGGGCTGGGTATGCGGGGCTCCGCCCCGGGCCCCGTACCGGCGGCAGGGGGCCTACGGCTCCAGGAGTTCGGGGTGCCAGCGGCGGGCTACTGCCGGGTGGGCGCGGACCCAGCCCTTCAGTTCGTTGCGGCCGTATTCGGCGTGCAGCGGATTCGAGGCGTCGTGGGCCACGCCCGGAGCGGACTTCAAGTAGTCCCCAGGAACGGTGTCGATCACCGCATCCAGCCGCGGGTTGTAGAAGAACGGCACGGAGAAACGTTCCACCGCCCCCGGCGGGCTGACCACCCGGTGGTCCGTGGCCGTCAGGTACCCCTCCGTCGCGATCTCCAGCAGCTCGCCCAGGTTCACCACGAACGCCCCTGGCATCGGCGGCACGTCCAGGTACCCGCCGTCCCGCACCACCTGGAGCCCCCCGATGCCGTCCTGGAGGAGCAGCGTCAGGAAGCCGTAGTCCTTGTGCGCACCGACCCCCTGCCCGGCGCCCGACGGCGCCGACCCGGGGTAGCGGATCAGCTTGGTGTGCAGGTGGGGGCGGTCGAAGGCCGCGTCGAAGAAGTCCTCCGGCGCCCCGATCGAGGCCAGCAGCTCCTTGAGCAGCCGGTGCGCCACCGCGGCCAGCCGCCGCTGCCACTCCAGCACCCCGGTCCGCAGCTCCGGCATCGCCGCCGGCCACTGGTTGGGGCCCTCCAGCCACAGGTAGGCCGGGTCCCCGGGTCCCACCTCCGGCGCCGGCCGCTCGGCCCCGACGTCGAGCTGGTCGCGCCAGTCCGAGTAGCCGCCGGTCAGCTCGTGCCCGATCCGGGTGTACCCGCGGAAGTGCGGGGAGTTCAGATTGCTGATCGCCAGCCGGTCGGCTTCCGGAAGGGCGAAGAAACTCCTGGTCAGCTCCAGGATCCGGGCGCTCTCGGCGTCGGTTATGCCATGACCGGTCAGGTGCAGGAAACCGGTGTCCCGGGCCGCGGCGTGCAGTTCCTTGCGGAACGCCTCGCGGGTGGACGGGTCATCGGCCTGGGAGAGGTCGAGCACCGGGAGGGACGCGGTCCGGTCGACGGGATCGACGGGAGAGGGGTGCGCGGACGACATGACGGCTCCGTTTCGGATGTCACGGGGCCCTGTTCCCCAGGGATGGCGGGGCGCAGCGGGTGGGAGGGGCCGACGGCAGGGTTGTGCCGTGGCCGGGGAGCCGCTGGGACAGGACCGGTATCGACGAAATTGACGAGCGGTGGTTCAGTCCGGCGGCGGACAGCTCATGGTGGTGACGCGCATGTAGTCCACGTGGCGCCGCATCACGAGCAGAAGAGTCATAAGCGACAGGGTACGCCCCGCCCGGAGCCCGGTCCCGGGCTCCGGGGCCACTCCCGGGGAACGCCGGGCGGCGCAACCGTTACGCTGGACCCGTGGCAGTCGTCGACGTATCCGAAGAGCTGAAGTCCCTCTCCTCGACCATGGGGTCGATCGAGGCCGTCCTGGACCTCGACAAGCTGAGGGCAGACATCGCCGTGCTCGAGGAGCAGGCCGCGGCCCCGTCCCTCTGGGACGACCCGGAAGCTGCCCAGAAGATCACGAGCAAGCTTTCGCACCTCCAGGCCGAGGTCCGCAAGGCCGAGACCCTGCGCGGGCGCATCGACGACCTCGCGGTGCTCTTCGAGCTCGCCGAGGAGATGGACGACCCGGACACCCGGGCCGAGGCCGAGACCGAGCTCACCGCCGTCCGCAAGGCGCTGGACGAGATGGAGGTCCGCACCCTCCTCTCCGGCGAGTACGCCGAGCGCGAGGCGCTGGTCAACATCCGCGCCGAGGCCGGTGGCGTGGACGCCTCCGACTTCGCCGAGCGCCTCCAGCGCATGTACCTGCGCTGGGCCGAGCGGCACGGCTACCCGACCGAGGTCTACGAGACCTCGTACGCCGAAGAGGCCGGCATCAAGTCGACCACCTTCGTCGTGAAGGCTCCGTACGCCTACGGCACCCTCTCCGTCGAGCAGGGCACCCACCGCCTGGTCCGCATCTCGCCCTTCGACAACCAGGGCCGCCGCCAGACCTCCTTCGCGGGCGTCGAGGTGCTGCCGGTCGTCGAGACCAGCGACCACGTCGAGATCGACGAGTCCGAGCTGCGCGTGGACGTCTACCGCGCCTCCGGCCCCGGCGGCCAGGGCGTCAACACCACCGACTCGGCCGTGCGCATCACGCACATCCCGACCGGCATCGTGGTCTCCTGCCAGAACGAACGCTCCCAGATCCAGAACAAGGCGAGCGCGATGAACGTCCTCCAGGCCAAGCTGCTCGAGCGGCGCCGCCAGGAGGAGCAGGCCAAGATGGACGCCCTCAAGGACGGCGGCAGCTCCTGGGGCAACCAGATGCGCTCCTACGTCCTGCACCCGTACCAGATGGTCAAGGACCTGCGCACCGAGTTCGAGGTCGGCAACCCGCAGGCCGTCCTCGACGGCGAGATCGACGGCTTCCTCGAGGCCGGCATCCGCTGGCGCAAGCAGCAGGAGACGACCGAGGGCTGATCCCCCGGCGTACGCGAGAAGGGCCCGGAGCGCTGCTCCGGGCCCTTCTGCGTGCTTCGTACGATCTCTCGTCCGGCCATACGATCGGAACGCGGCGGGGCGGCCGCGCGGGATCAGCGGGCCAGCAGGGCCACGGCAGCCACCAGAACGGCGAGGAGCGCTACGAGCGCCATCGGGTTCATACCGGCGAAGGGGCTCTGCTCCTGCTGGAGGCGCTCCCGATTCGCCCGGCACACCGGGCAGCGGCCCTGACTGACGGGTGCCGCGCAGTTCGCGCACACGAGCCGGTCATATGTCATGCGCTCTCCTCCTCTCGTCCCTCCACACAACGCGTACGGGAACGCGGGCGTTCCCCCTACCACTGTGCCAGCTCCGGGGACATTCGGCGCGGCCCGTCGGGTCAATCGGCATCCGTACCCGCTCCGGCCCGCCCGAGAACGCGGACATATCAGGCATCTCCGGTCACCGACTGCCACCCTCGCGCCAGGTCGCGTATGGTCACGCACACCTACTCCCGGCGACCGTGGTGCACCCGTGATCCGATTCGACAGCGTCTCCAAGTCCTATCCGAAGCAGAACCGTCCCGCACTGCGGGACGTGTCCCTCGAGATCGAGAAGGGCGAGTTCGTCTTCCTCGTCGGCTCCTCGGGCTCCGGCAAGTCCACCTTCCTGCGGCTGCTGCTCCGGGAGGAGCGCGCCAGCCACGGCCAGGTGCACGTCCTCGGCAAGGACCTCGCCAGACTCTCCAACTGGAAGGTGCCCCAGATGCGCCGCCAGCTGGGGACCGTCTTCCAGGACTTCCGCCTGCTGCCCAACAAGACCGTGGCGCAGAACGTCGCCTTCGCCCAGGAGGTCATCGGCAAGCCGCGCGGCGAGATCCGCAAGGCCGTGCCCCAGGTCCTCGACCTGGTCGGCCTCGGCGGCAAGGAGGACCGCATGCCCGGCGAGCTCTCCGGCGGTGAGCAGCAGCGCGTGGCCATCGCCCGCGCCTTCGTCAACCGCCCCAAGCTGCTGATCGCGGACGAGCCCACCGGCAACCTCGACCCGCAGACCTCCGTCGGCATCATGAAGCTGCTGGACCGGATCAACCGGACCGGCACCACCGTGATCATGGCGACCCACGACCAGCAGATCGTCGACCAGATGCGCAAGCGCGTCATCGAACTCGAACAGGGCCGTCTCGTGCGCGACCAGTCGCGCGGCGTCTACGGCTACCAGCACTGAAAGGCCTGAAGAGACGCCATGCGCGCCCAGTTCGTCCTGTCGGAGATCGGCGTCGGTCTCCGTCGCAATCTGACGATGACCTTCGCCGTCATCATCTCCGTGGCCCTGTCGCTGGCCCTGTTCGGCGGTTCCCTGCTCATGCGCGACCAGGTGAGCACCATGAAGGGCTACTGGTACGACAAGGTCAACGTCTCCATCTACCTCTGCAACAAGAACGAGGCCGAGTCGGGGACCAGTGCCACCTGCGCCAAGGGCGCGGTGACCGCGGACCAGAAGAAGCAGATCGAGGCCGACCTCAAGAAGATGGACCTGGTCGAGACCGTCCAGTACGAGTCCGCCGACCAGGCCTACAAGCACTACAAGGAGCAGTTCGGCGACTCCCCGCTGGTCACCTCGGTCACCCCGGACCAGATGCAGGAGTCCTTCCGGGTCAAGCTCAAGGACCCCGAGAAGTACAAGGTGATCACCACGGCCTTCGCCGGCCGTGACGGCGTGCAGTCCGTCCAGGACCAGCGCGGCGTGCTCGACAACCTCTTCTCGCTCCTCGACATCCTCAACAAGGCCGCGCTCGGCGTCATGCTCGTGATGCTGGTCGTCGCCCTGCTGCTGATCGTCAACACGGTGCGCGTCTCGGCCTTCAGCCGTCGGCGCGAGACCGGGATCATGCGCCTGGTCGGCGCCTCCAGCTTCTACATCCAGATGCCCTTCATCATGGAGGCCGCCTTCGCCGGGCTCATCGGCGCCGGCCTGGCCTGCGTGATGCTGGTGGCGGGCCAGTACTTCGTCATCGACCACGGCGTGTCCCTGGCCACGAAGCTCGAACTGATCAACTTCATCGGCTGGGACCACGTCATCACCAAGCTCCCGCTGGTGCTGGTCATCGGCCTGCTGATGCCCTCCCTGGCGGCCTTCGTGGCCCTGCGCAAGTACCTGAAGGTGTGACAAGGGCCCCGGCAGCACAACCGCCAACATCCGGTTCCGTGCCGGGGCTTGTCCTAGACTCGGCGCCATGCCGGGTGGCCCAGCCTTCGCTCTCCGGCCCCGCGACCTGCGTCGCGGGGCCGTTTTGACGTTGGTCTTCCTCGGTGTGCTGGGTACCGCGGCCGCCACCGGCTGCTGGGACCGGGACACCCCGGCGGACCCGGTCCCGCAGGCGCACGGCCGCGCCGCCGCCACCGGCTACCGGGAGGCGGTGGAACGCGCCGCCGCCCAGGCCGTGGCCGACGGCAAGTCCGGCAAGCAGGCCGCCGAGGACGTGGTCAGCCGCAGCGGCGACCGCTGGGGGGCCGTCTACGACCACGCCGAGTACGCCGAGTTCGAACAGGCCCTCGGCGGCCACTACACCGGCGTCGGCCTCTTCGTGGAACGCGCCGCCGACGGCACGGTCACCCTCACCCGCCTCCAGTCCGGCGGCCCCGCCGCCCGGGCCGGCCTGCGCCCCGGCGACCGGCTGGTGAGCGTCGACGGCCGGGCCGTCACCGGGCTGCGGCCCGGCCAGGTGACCGCCCTGCTGCGCGGCGACGCCCGGCGGGCCCGGCCCGGCAGCCCGGTCGTCCTGGTCCTCCGGCGCGGCGGGCACACCTGGACCCGGACCCTGCACCGGGCCCGGCTGAGCACCGAGCCGGTCACCGTCCAGCGGCTGCCCGGCGGGGTCCTGCTGATCAAGGTCTCCTCCTTCACCCGCGGCTCCGGCGCCCGGGTCCGGTCGGCCGTCAAGGCCGCCCCCGCCGGCGCCGGCGTCATGCTCGACCTGCGCGGCAACCGCGGCGGCCTGGTCACCGAGGCGGTCTCGGCCGCCTCCGCCTTCCTGGACGGCGGCCTGGTCGCCACGTACGACGTCCGCGGTGACCAGCGCGCCCTGTACGCCGACCGGGGCGGGGACACCGGCCGGCCGCTGGTGGCCCTGGTGGACGGCGGCACCATGAGCGCGGCCGAGCTGGTCACCGGCGCCCTCCAGGACCGCGGCCGCGCGGTGACGGTCGGCACCCGCACCTTCGGCAAGGGCTCGGTGCAGATGCCGACCGCGCTGCCGGACGGCTCGGTGGCCGAGCTGACCGTGGGCCACTACCGCACCCCGGCCGGCCGCAGCCTCGACGGCCGGGGCATCAACCCGGACCTGGTGGCGGCCGACCGCACCGAGGAGCAGGCCCGTGGAGTATTGGGTGGCCTCGGGGTGGCCCGGTAGTGCGAAAATGACCGCACTATGGCTAAGGAAAAAGGGCGCAAGCTGATCGCCCAGAACAAGAAGGCGCGGCACGACTACACGATCCTCGACACCTACGAGTGCGGTCTGGTGCTCACCGGCACCGAGGTGAAGTCGCTGCGCCAGGGCCGGGCCTCGCTGGTGGACGGCTTCGTGCAGATCGACGGCGGCGAGGCGTGGCTGCACAACGTCCACGTGCCGGAGTACAGCCAGGGCACCTGGACCAACCACAGCGCCCGGCGCCGGCGCAAGCTGCTGCTCCACCGGGTCGAGATCGACAAGCTGGAGTCCAAGGCGCAGGAGTCGGGTCACACGATCGTGCCCCTGTCGCTGTACTTCAAGGACGGCCGGGCCAAGTGCGAGATCGCGCTGGCCAAGGGCAAGAAGGAGTACGACAAGCGGCAGACCCTGCGCGAGAAGCAGGACCGGCGCGAGACGGACCGGGTGATCTCCGCGGTCAAGCGCAAGGAGCGGGCCACGCTCTGAGCCGGCCGGGGCGGAATGCGCTGGCACCCGCCCGCGTTGTTCCCGTACGATGTGCGCGTACCCCCGATGGAGCGGTGGTACGACCTTGATAAATCAACATGGGGATGATCGGTTTCGACAGCGGATGTCGAAGCAGGGGAAGCGAGCCGAGGAAGCGGCAATGATCTCGTTAACCACGTGTCGCAACCAATAATCGCCAACTCCAAGAGCGATAACACCCGCTTCGCCCTCGCTGCCTAATTTTAGGTAACGAGTAGAAGCCTCTGTGAGGTGCGTCAGCCCGGGGATGGTCCCGACCCGGATCCTGGCGTCATTTAGGGATCTAAACCTCTAGCCCCGGTCACGGGGGCCTGAGGGAAATCAAACAGTGACTGAGCCCGTCGGAGACTTGTCCGTGTGATCTCCGGGGCCGAGAAAATCGCAGCGGACTGCGCTCGGAGAAGCCCTCCTTTTCCACCGTTGGACGCGGGTTCGATTCCCGCCATCTCCACTCATCCCATGTGGCCGAAGGCCCCGCCCCCCGACTGAGGGGGCGGGGCCTTCGTCATGCCCGCTTCGGGGCCGGGCGGACGGGGAGGGTGTGGACGCTGTTGCCGATGAAGCTGCGCTGGTGGGGGAGGGTGGGCTCGGGGACGGCGAGGTCGAGGCCGGGGTAGCGGGTGAAGAGGCGTTCCAGGGCGATGGTCGCTTCGAGGAGGGCGAGCGGGGCGCCGACGCAGTAGTGCGCGCCCTGGCCGAAGGAGAGGTGCCGGGCCGCGCCGGGCCGGGTGACGTCGAAGCGGTCGGCGTCCGGGCCGTGGAAGGCGGTGTCGCGGCCGGCGGCGGTGTAGCCGGCCAGGACCGGGGTGCCGCGCGGGACCAGGGTGCCGCCGAGCTCCAGGTCGCGGGTGGGGTAGCGGAAGGGGAACCAGCTGACCGGGCCGTCCCAGCGCAGCGTCTCGTCGACCACGTCCGACCAGCCGGCCCGGCCGGCCAGGACCAGGTCCAGCTGGTCGCGGTGGGTGCACAGGGCGCGGACGGCGTTGCTGATGAGGTTGAGGGTGGTCTCGTGGCCGGCGACCAGCATCAGCCGCATGGTGCCGATGAGTTCGGCCTCGCTGAGCCGGTCGCCGTCGCCCTCGCGGGCGGCGATCAGGGCGCTGGTCAGGTCCTCGCCGGGGGCGGCCCGGCGGGTGGCGGCGACGGTGCCGAGCAGCCCGACGAGCTCCCGGACGGCGGCCGTCACCTCGGCCGGGGTGGTGTCGGTGGCGATGATCACGGTGTACGTGAGGTCGTGGAGGCGGTCCCGGTGCTCGGGGTCCACGCCGAGCAGTTCGCAGATGACGCTCATCGGGAGCGGCAGGGCGAAGTGGGTGCGCAGGTCGGCGACGCCGTCGGGGTCCTGGGCCGCGGCCCGGCCGAGGTCGTCGAGGAGGCCGTCGGTCAGCTCCTCGATGCGCGGTCGCAGCCGCTCGACCTGGCGGGCGGTGAAGGCGTTGCCGACCAGGGAGCGCAGCCGGCGGTGGTCGGCGCCGTCGGCGGTGTGCATGCCCTGGGCGTCGGCGAAGACCCGCAGCGGCCAGTCGGCGGGGATGCTGCCGTCGCGCAGGGCCGGGCAGTGGCGGGCGTCCTTGGCCACGTCGGGGTGGGACAGGAACTCCTTGAGGGCGTCGTGCCCCAGCACCACCGCGGCGGGCACCCCGCCGGGCAGCACCACCTCGGCGACGGGCCCGCGGGCCCGCAGCTCGGCGTTGAGCGCGTGCGGGCAGCCGCCGGCCGGGTCGACGACGTGGGCGGGGACGGGGACGTGAGCGGGTGACTGCGAGGACATGCCGGGCTCCTGACCGTACGGGCGGGTGACCGGGCAACTGTGCGACGCCGGCGACCGGTTGGGAAGGACGCCGGGGCGGGGTGGATGGTTCCGGGGGCGGTCCGGAGGTCAGCTCTCGGGCGGGGTGTCCGTGCGGGTGAGGATGCCTTGGGCGTTGCGGACGTAGACGCGGGTGCGGTTCTTCTCGAGTTTGGCCTCGACCTCGTTCTGGAGGTCGTGGCCGGTCATCTCGGCCAGGGCGGTGAGGTAGAGGAACACGTCGGCCAGTTCCTCGCCGGCGTCCGGGAGCCTGCGCCGCCAGGCGGTGAAGGCCTCGCCCACCTCCGCGGTCAGGAGCCCGAACTCCAGGGCCACATCGGTGGTGTTGAAGCCCTTGGCGAGCTTGTTCTGCCAGGCCAGGCGTTGGGCCGTGCGGATGTCCATGCGGTGCTCCGGGTGTGCGGTGGGGCGGCGGCCCGCAGGGTAGTCCGGGGCGGCTCGCGACCTGCCGGAGCACGGCTGGAGCACGGGCGGGGCGCGGGCCCCGGGCCCTGGGCAGGCCCCGGATCCCGGGCGGCCCGCCGGTCGGTCCGCGTAGTGGTGGCGCGCCTTGAGGATCTTCCCTTCCTTGTCGTCCGCCCGGTGGACGAGGCGGTGTTCGTCGTCGCCTCAGGCGCGCGGTCGGCGGAGTTGGGGGAGGGTGAGGGCGAAGGCAGTGAGGGCGGCGAGGGCGGGGGTGGCGTAGGCGGGGGAGGGGCCGAGGTGGTCGACGGCGGTGCCGCCGGTGGCGGCGCCGGCGGCGATGCCGGCCAGGAGGGCGGTGACGGCCAGGGTCATGCCCTCGTTGAGCCGGCCCGCCGGGGTCAGGCGCTGCACCAGGCCCATGCCGGTGACCATCGTCGGGGCGGTGGCCATGCCGGCCGCGAGCAGGGCGCAGGCCAGCGGGGCCACCGCTCCCGTGGCCGAGGCGGCCAGCGGCAGGCTCATCAGGGCGGTCATGGCCGCCACGCAGCCCACCAGCCGCCGCCCCGGCGACCCGGCCGGGCGCAGCGTCCCGTACGCCAGTCCGGCCAGGCAGGAGCCCAGCGCCTGGAGGGCGAGGACCGGCCCGGCGCCGGCCGAGAGGCCGTGGGCGTCGAGGTAGGCGATCGAGACCACCTCCATCGAGCCGAAGACCGCCCCCATGGCCAGGAACATCACCAGCAGCGGGCGCATCCCCGGCGCCCGCAGCGGGGAGCCGCCCCGGCCGGCCCGGGGCGCGACCGGCGGCTCGGTGGCGCGCTGGGCGCAGAACAGCAGCATCCCGCCGAGCAGCAGGGCCGCCCCGGTGAGGGTGCCCGCCTCCGGGAAGAGCGTCCCGCTCAGCAGCGCCGCGAGCACCGGGCCGAGCAGGAAGCACAGCTCGTCGGCGGCCTGCTCGAAGGAGTCGGCGGCGTGCTTGGCCGCCGGGTCCGACCGCAGCAAATGGGCCCAGCGGGCCCGGGAAAGACCGCCGGTGTTGGGGGTGGTCGCGGTGGCGGCGTAGGCGGCGAAGAGCGTCCAGTCCGGGGCGCCGGTGCGCACGCACAGGGCGAGGGCCAGCGAGCCGAGGACGGCGAGGACGGTCGCCGGGAGCGCGATCCGGGCCTGGCCGTAGCGGTCGACCAGCCGGGCGGTGAAGGGCGCCACCACCGCGGTGGCGGCCAGCCCGGTGGCGGTGACCGCCCCGGCCAGGGCGTACGAGCCGCGCTGCCCGGCGATCATCATGACGGCGCTGACCCCGAACATGCCCATGGGGAGCCGGGCCAGCAGGTTCCCCGCGGTGAAGGCGCGGGCCCCCGGGGTGCGCAGCAGCCGCCGGTAGGGGCCGGCGGCGCGGGTGCGGCGGCCGGCCGCGGCGGGGGCGGCGGCGGTCCGGCGCGCGGCCGCGGCGGGGGCGGCGAGGACGAGGGTCGAGCCGGAGACGGTCATGAGCGGCATGACGATCATGCTGCGGGCGGGTCCCGCCCGGGGTCCAACACCTGATCGGGGCGGATTCACGCACCTGCGTTGTTAACCTCTCCCGGTGATCCCCGACCTCGACCCCCGGCTGTTGCGCGGCTTCCTCGCCGTCGCCGAGGAGCTGCACTTCACCCGGGCCGCCGCCCGCCGGTATGTCGCCCAGCAGGCCCTCAGCCGGGACGTCCGGCGGCTCGAAGGGGCCCTGGGCGCCGAGCTGTTCGTCCGCAGCACCCGGCAGGTGTCCCTCACCCCCGAGGGCGAGCGGCTGGTGCCGTACGCGCGCCGGGTGCTGGACGCGTACGAGGACCTGGCCGCGGCCTTCGCGGGGGCGGGTGCCGGGGCCCGGCCGCTGCTGGTCGACCTGAACACCGACGGCCCCGGCACCGGGCGCCTGGTCCTGGACCGGGCCCGCGAACTGGCGCCCGGCTGCGAGCTGATGGCGCGGTTCGAGAGCGGGCTCACGCACGCCGCCGCCGAGATCGCGGCCGGCCGGCTCGACGTCTCCTTCGGCCGGGTCGCCGGCCTCGACCCCGCCCTCCGGGCCCGCCTGGACCACCGGCCCGTCCGGTACGAGCCGCTGGCCGTGCTGCTGCCCGAGGGGCACCCGCTCGCCGGGGCCGGGACGCTGCCGCTGGCGGCCCTGGCGGGGGAGCGGGTCTACGCCGGGGCCGGCAACCCGCGCACCCTGGAGTGGACCGACCTGGCCCGGCGGCTGTTCGACGGCCGCGGCATCGCCCTCGCCCCGCCCGCGCCGGTGGCCGTGGGCAAGGAGGAGTTCCGCCGGGTGATGGCCAAGACCCGCACCCCGGTCCTGGCCACCGTCGGTTTCACCGACCTGCCGGGGACCGTCAAGGTGCCGCTGGTGGACCCGGTACCGCTGTCCGCCGTCTCCCTGGTCTGGCGCCGGGGCCTGGCCCACCCGGGCCTGGACGCGCTGCGCTCCGCCGCCGCCGGCCTGGCCGCCGCGCACGGCTGGCTGGACCGGCCGCCGGGCAGCTGGCTGCCCCCGGAGGACGCCGGGGCCATGGCCCTCCCGGTGCCGTAGCCGCCCCTCCCCGCGCCCGGGGCTCACACCGGCCCCGCCCCCCGGGGTGAGAGCAACGTTCCGCAGCGGTCATCGGACGGCACTGCACCGAAACGCGGTTTTCCTACGGTTCAGTGCGACGGACACGAGAGCTGGGGAGGCGTGATGGCTGCAGGGCGCACCGGGGGCCGCTGGATCGAGCGGTGGGACCCCGAGGACGAGGTCTTCTGGCGGGACACCGGCGAGCGGGTCGCCCGCCGCAATCTCGTCTACTCCGTGCTCTCCGAGCACATCGGCTTCTCCATCTGGTCGATCTGGTCCGTCATGGTGCTCTTCATGGGGCCCGGCTACGGCATCGACCCGGCCGGCAAGTTCTTCCTGATCGGCACCGCCACCCTGGTCGGCGCCTTCGTCCGGATCCCTTACACCTTCGCCGTCGCCCGCTTCGGCGGCCGCAACTGGACGGTCTTCAGCGCCCTCCTGCTGCTCGCGCCCACCACCGCCGCCTTCCTGGTGATGGAACCGGGCACCTCCTACGGGACGTTCCTCCTGGTCGCCGCGCTCACCGGGGTCGGCGGCGGCAACTTCGCCTCGTCCATGACCAACATCAACGCCTTCTTCCCGCTCCGCAAGAAGGGCTGGGCGCTGGGCCTGAACGCCGGCGGCGGCAACATCGGCGTGCCCGTGGTCCAGCTGGCCGGCCTGCTGGTCATCGGCACCGCCGGGGCCGGGCACCCGCGGATCCTGCTCGGCGCGTACGTCCCGCTGGTGCTGCTCGCCGCCGCCCTGTCCTGGCGGAACATGGACAACCTCGCGCCGGTCCGCAACGACACCGGGGCCGTCAAGGAGGCCCTGCGCGAGGGCCACACCTGGATCATGGCCTTCCTCTACGTCGGGAGCTTCGGCTCCTTCATCGGGTACGGCTTCGCCTTCGGCCTGGTCCTCCAGACGCAGTTCGGCCGTACCCCGCTGCAGGCCGCCTCCTTCACCTTCATCGGCCCGCTGCTCGGCTCGCTGATCCGGCCGGTCGGCGGCGCCCTGGCGGACCGCTTCGGGGGCGCCCGGATCACCCTCGGCACCTTCGTCGCCATGGCCGCCGCCACCGGGGTGGTGATCCTCGCCGCCGTCCGCGAGTCGCTGCCGGTCTTCCTGGTCGGCTTCATCGCCCTCTTCGTGCTGAGCGGGCTCGGCAACGGCTCGACGTACAAGATGATCCCCGGCATCTTCCAGAACAAGGCGCTGGCCCGGGGCATGAGCGGCGAGGCGGCCGCGGCCTACGGCCGCCGGCTCTCGGGGGCCGCGATGGGGCTGATCGGGGCCGTCGGCGCGCTCGGCGGCCTGGGCATCAACCTGGTCTTCCGGGAGGCCTTCCTCGCCACCGGCAGCGGCACCCGCGCCTTCGTCACCTTCCTCGGCTTCTACGCGCTGTGCTGCGCGCTCACCTGGGCGGTATACCTTCGCCGGACCCCCGGCAGCACCGTGGTGGCCTCGAACGCGGAGGCGAAGCCGCAGCTCAGCACGGTCTGAGCGGGCGCGGACGAAACCGTGGTTAACCGCGGTGAAATACCGGTGATCCGAGTCTGTCACGCCCCGTTGGCAGGCTCGGAGACGCCGTACCACCCCTTTGCGCAAGGCAGGGACCCGCGATGGACGAGACCACACACGACACCCCGGCCGGCCCGCTGGCCGGCTTCACGATCGGCGTCACCGCCGCCCGCCGGGCCGACGAGCTCGGCGTCCTGCTGCGGCGCCGGGGCGCCGACGTCCTGCACGCGCCCGCGCTGCGGATCGTGCCGCTCGCCGACGACGGGGAACTGCTCGCCGCCACCAAGGAGCTGATCGGGCACGCCCCGGACACCGTGGTCGCCACCACCGCCATCGGCTTCCGCGGCTGGGTCGAGGCCGCCGACGGCTGGGGGGTGGGCGAGGACCTGCTGGCCCGGCTGCGGGGGGCCCGGCTGCTGGCCCGGGGGCCCAAGGTCAAGGGCGCCATCCGGGCGGCCGGGCTGACCGAGGAGTGGTCGCCGGACTCCGAGTCGCTGGCCGAGGTCCTGGACCGGCTGCTGGGGGAGGGGGTGGCCGGCCGCCGCATCGCCCTCCAGCTGCACGGCGAACCGCTGCCGGGGTTCGTGGAGGCGCTGCGCGACGGCGGCGCCGAGGTGGTGGTGGTCCCCGTCTACCGGTGGCTGCCGCCGGAGGACCCGGGACCGCTGGACCGGCTCCTGGACGCGCTGGTCGCGGGCTCCCTGGACGCCGTCACCTTCACCTCGGCGCCGGCCGCCGCCTCGCTGCTCTCCCGGGCCGGGGAGCGGGGGCTGCTCCCCGCCGTGCTCGGGGCGCTGTGCGGCGAGGTGGTGGCGGCGTGCGTGGGGCCGGTGACCGCGCTGCCGTTGCAGGCCCACGGCATCGAGACCGTGCAGCCCGAACGGTTCCGGCTCGGCCCGCTGGTGCAGCTCCTGTGCCGGGAACTACCCGCCCGGGCGCGGACGTTGCCGGTGGCGGGTCACCGGGTCGAGATCCGGGGGCACGCCGTCCTGGTCGACGCGGACCTGCGGCCGGTGCCGCCGGCCGGCATGGCCCTGCTGCGGGCGCTGGCCCGCCGGCCGGGCTGGGTGGTGGCCCGGGCGGAGCTGCTGCGCACCCTGCCGGGCGCCGGCCGGGACGAACACGCGGTGGAGACCGCGATGGCCCGGCTGCGGGCCGCCCTCGGCACCCCGAAGCTGATCCAGACGGTGGTCAAGCGCGGCTACCGGCTCGCGCTGGACCCGGCCTCGGACGCGAAGTACGCCGACGACTGAGGTCTGTTCGCCGGGCCCGGTCCGCCGTACCGTACCGGCATGATCATCGCTGAGGGAGTGGAACTGCGGGAACTCCGGCCGGGCGACGCGGCCGGGCTGGCGGCGGCCCTGACGCGCAGCCGGGAGCACATGGCCCCCTACGAGCCGGTCCGGCCGCCGGAGTTCTACACCGAGCGCGGCCAGGCCGAACGCATCGAGGGGCTGCTGGCCGAGCGGGACGGCGGCCGGATGCGGCCCTTCGTCCTGGCCGACACGGCCACCGGGCTGCCGGTGGGCACGATCAACCTCGGCAGCATCGTCCACGGCCCGCTGTGCAGCGGCGGGGTGGGCTACTGGGTCGACGTGGACCGGGCCGGCCGGGGGCTGGCCACCGCGGCCGTCGAGGAGGTCTGCCGGATCGCCCGCGACGAGGTCGGCCTGCACCGCGTCGAGGCCGGCACCACGACGTACAACACCGCCTCCCAGCGCGTCCTCGCCAAGTGCGGCTTCGTCCGCTACGGCACCGCCCCCAAGTACCTCCACGTCAACGGCGCCTGGCGCGACCACCACCTCTTCCAGCGCCTCCTCCACGACGCCGACCCGTCCTGAGCGGCCCGAGCCGCCCTCGAGGAAATGTGCGCGGTCGGTGGGGTTCCGGTCGGGGGTGGGGACGGGCACTCTGGGAGGGCTGACAGGTACTCAGCGGGGGCCCTTTGAGGCGGTGACAGGCGCATGGCTGCGGGCGTGGGCTCGTACGGGCTGTGGTTCGAATCCGGGCGGGTCTGCCTGGACCTGGTGAACACCGCCGGGCCCGGGGAGCAGCTGGGTGAGGCGCCCCGGCTGCGGGAGTGGCTGGCCGGGGCCGGCCTGGTGCCGCCGGGCACGCCGCTGGAGCGGGTGGGGTACGACTGGCTGCCCGCCTTCCGGGCCCTGCGCGGGGACCTGGCCGAGCTGGTGGCGGCCCACCTGCGGGGCGGCCCGGCCGGCGAGGCCCTGGAGCGGGTCAACGCGCTCGCGCTCGCCGCACCCCCGGTGCCGTGTGCGGTACGCGGGGCCGGCGGGGGCCTGGTACGCGAGCTGCGCGGGGCCGGACGGGCGGCGATGCTGGCCGCCGTGGCCCGGGACGCCGTCGAACTGCTGACCGACCCCGAGGCACTGGCCCTGCTCCGGGCCTGCGACGGCGACGGCTGCACCCGGGTCTACCTCGACACCTCCCGGGGCCACCGCCGCCGCTGGTGCAGCAGCGGCCTGTGCGGCAACCGCGAGCGGGTCGCCCGGCACCGCCGCCGGACGCTGGCGGCCGGATCCGCGTAGCGCAGCGCGTGGCCCGCGCCGGCAGGGGGTACCTTTGACGGTCGCCCAGTACGTCAGAAGGGGGCCTTCGGTGGCCGCGCAGGATGCCACGGCAGACGCCACGGCAGAGACCGTCCGCGATCGGGAGATCGCCGTCGAGCAGCGTCATCTGGACCAGGTGTACCGCCGCCTCGAGGAGAAGATCCACGAGGCGGAGTTCCTGATGGACGACGCGGCCAAGCGCGGCCAGGTCGGGACGCCGGGGGCGCTCGCCGAGCGCGACGCCCAGGTCTTCCGGGCCGGGATCCACCTCAACCGGCTCAACAACGAGTTCGAGGACTTCCTCTTCGGCCGCATCGACCTCGTCCTCGGCAAGGACGGCGAGCGGGGCCCCGACGGCGCCTACACCTCGGTCCAGCCGGCCGAGGACGCGCTGCGCGAGGACCTGACCGCGGACATCGCCGAGACCCTGCACATCGGCCGCATCGGCGTGCTCGACGCCGACTACTCGCCGCTGGTCATCGACTGGCGCGCGCCGGCCGCCGCGCCCTTCTACCGGTCCACCCCCAAGGACCCGGGCCGGGTCCTGCGCCGCCGGGTGATCCGCTCCAAGGGCCGCCAGGTGCTCGGCGTCGAGGACGACCTGATGCGCCCCGAGTACACCGCCTACCTGGACGGGGCCGAGCTGCCCGCCATCGGCGACGGCGCCCTGATGGCCTCCCTCGGCCGGGCCCGCACGCACACGATGCGCGACATCGTCTCCTCCATCCAGGCCGAGCAGGACCTGGTCATCCGGGCCCCCGCCGCCTCCGTCGCGGAGGTCTCCGGCGGCCCCGGCACCGGCAAGACCGCGGTCGCCCTGCACCGCGCCGCCTACCTGCTCTACCAGGACCGGCGGCGCTACTCCGGCGGCATCCTGATCGTCTCCCCGACCCCGCTGCTGGTGGCCTACACCGAGGGCGTGCTGCCCTCGCTCGGCGAGGAGGGCCAGGTCGCCATCCGCGCCCTGGGCTCGCTGGTCGACGGCGCCGAGGCGACCACCTACGACGAGCCCGCGGTGGCCCGCGTCAAGGGCTCCTCCCGGATGCTCAAGGTGCTCCGCAAGGCCGTCCGCGGGGCCCTGGAGCTCGGCGGCCCGGCGGGGCAGGCCCCCGAGCGGCTGCGGGTGGTGGCCTTCAGCCGCCGCCAGGAGCTGGAGGCGCCCGAGCTGGAGCGGATCCGGCAGTCCGTCCTCGGCGGCACCGCCCCGGTGAACCTGCTGCGCCCGCGCGCCCGCAAGCTGCTGCTGGACGCCCTGTGGGCCAAGTCGGGCGGCGCGAACCGGCACACCGACCCCGAGCTGGCGGCCGAGCTGCGCTCCGGCTTCGACGAGGACGTCTCCACCGAGGACGCGTTCCTGGAGTTCCTGGACGCCTGGTGGCCCGAGCTGGCGCCGCGCCGGGTCCTCGCGGCGATGGCCGACGAGAAGCGGCTGAACCGCTGGGCCCGCCGGATCCTCAACCCGCGCGAGACCCGCCAGCTGGCCCGCTCGCTGCGCCGGCTGGGCCCGGACGGCGCCGGCCCCCTGTCGGTGCACGACGTGGCGCTGCTGGACGAGCTCCAGGGCCTGCTGGGCGCCCCCGCCCGGCCGCGCCGCAAGCGCGAGCTCGACCCGCTGGACCAGCTCACCGGTCTGGAGGAGCTGATGCCCCGCCGCGAGGAGACGCAGTGGGAGCGGGCCGAGCGGCTGGCCGCGGAGCGCACCGAGTACGCGCACGTGATCGTGGACGAGGCGCAGGACCTGACGCCGATGCAGTGGCGGATGGTCGGCCGCCGCGGCCGGACCGCGACCTGGACGGTGGTGGGCGATGCGGCCCAGTCCTCCTGGACCGTGCCGGAGGAGGCCGCGGAGGCCCGGGACGAGGCGCTGGGCAGCCGGCCGCGCCGCCGGTTCACGCTGACCGTGAACTACCGCAACCCGGCCGAGATCGCCGAGCTGGCCGCCAAGGTCCTGGCGCTGGCCATGCCGGGGATGGAGTCGCCCACCGCGGTCCGCTCCACCGGCGTGCGGCCGCGGTTCGCCGCGGCCGGCCCGGACCTCGGGGCCTCGGTCCGGGAGGAAACGGTCCGGCTGCTGGAGCAGGTGGACGGCACGGTCGGCGTGGTCGTGGCCATGGACCGGCGGGCCGAGGCCGCCCGCTGGCTGGCCGACCTGGGCGACCGGGCGGTGGCCCTGGGCAGCCTGGAGGCCAAGGGCCTGGAGTACGACGCCACGGTCGTGGTCTCGCCCGCGGAGATCGCGGACGAGTCCCCGGCGGGCCTGCGGGTGCTGTACGTGGCGCTGACCCGCGCCACCCAGCAGCTGACGGTCGTCTCCGCGGCCGCCGACCGTCCCGACGCCGCGGGCGTGCCCGAGCTGCTGCGCGACTGATCCGGGGCTCCGGCCGACTGCTCCCCGGGCCCGCGCGGGCCGTGAACTGCGCCGATCGGTCCACCTGGTGGGCAAGTCGGCGCAGAGGGGGCCGCTTCCGGGGAAGGTTTGTTAGCCTGGGTACGACACCGGCTCGATCCAAGCCCCCGGGCCCAACCTTCGTCGCCTAGAGCGACCACTTGCCGCGAGGCGAGCATGGCGGGTCGGTGTCTTAGACGTATGAACAGGTCCGCGCCCTCCCTCCGGGGAGGGTGCGGACCTTTTTTGTGCCCGGCCGCCCTTCCGCCACCCCCGGGTATCTCGTATGGTGGAAAAGTCTTTCCGAAGTTTGTAGCTGGTTACCTTGTACCGGCGGGTAGGTGGGACGATCGGACAACACGTCCTGCCGCGTGCGCGCGGGGTCAGGGGGGCGTGCGCAAGCAAAGCAAGGGAAAGAAGAGGAACACGGCCATGGCAACGGCGCCCAGCGTCTCGTACTCGATGACGGTCCGCCTGGAGGTGCCCGCGAGCGGAACCGCGGTCTCCCAGCTCACCACCGCCGTGGAGTCCTCCGGCGGCTCTGTCACCGGTCTCGACGTGACCGCATCGGGTCACGAGAAGCTCCGTATCGACGTCACCATCGCGGCGACCTCCACCGCGCACGCCGACGAGATCGTCGGGAAGCTGCGGGAGATCGAGGGCGTCAGCCTCGGCAAGGTCTCCGACCGCACCTTCCTGATGCACCTCGGCGGCAAGATCGAGATGGCGTCCAAGCACCCCATCCGCAACCGAGACGACCTCTCGATGATCTACACCCCCGGCGTGGCCCGGGTGTGCATGGCGATCGCCGAGAACCCCGAGGACGCCCGCCGCCTCACCATCAAGCGCAACTCCGTCGCGGTCGTCACGGACGGCTCCGCGGTGCTGGGCCTGGGCAACATCGGCCCCAAGGCCGCGCTGCCCGTCATGGAGGGCAAGGCGGCCCTCTTCAAGCGCTTCGCCGGCATCGACGCCTGGCCGATCTGCCTGGACACCCAGGACTCCGACGAGATCGTCGCGATCGTCAAGGCCATCGCCCCCGGCTTCGCGGGCATCAACCTCGAGGACATCTCCGCGCCGCGCTGCTTCGAGATCGAGGCCCGGCTGCGCGAGGCCCTGGACATCCCGGTCTTCCACGACGACCAGCACGGCACCGCCATCGTGGTGCTCGCCGCCCTCACCAACGCGCTCCGCGTGGTCGGCAAGGGCATCGGCGACGTGAAGGTCGTCATGTCCGGCGCCGGCGCGGCCGGTACGGCCATCCTGAAGCTGCTGCTGGCCGCCGGGGTCAAGACCGCCGTGGTCGCCGACATCCACGGCGTGGTGCACGCCGGCCGTCCCGACCTGGTCGACGCGGACGCCGAGTCGCCGCTGCGCTGGATCGCCGACAACACCAACCCCGAGGGCTACACGGGCACCCTGAAGGAGGCCGTGGTCGGCGCCGACGTCTTCATCGGCGTGTCGGCCCCGAACGTCCTGAACGGCCAGGACGTCGCGGCCATGGCCGAGGGCGCGATCGTCTTCGCGCTCGCGAACCCGGACCCGGAGGTCGAGCCCTCGATCGCCCGCGAGACGGCGGCAGTTGTGGCCACCGGCCGCTCCGACTTCCCCAACCAGATCAACAACGTGCTGGTCTTCCCGGGTGTCTTCCGCGGCCTGCTGGACGCGCAGTCCCGGACGGTGAACACCGACATGATGCTGGCCGCCGCGAGCGCGCTGGCGGACGTCGTCTCCGAGGACGAACTGAACCCGAACTACATCATTCCTTCGGTGTTCAACGACAAGGTCGCCGGCGCGGTCGCGGGCGCCGTCCGCAACGCCGCCAAGGCCGCCGGAGCCGTTGTGACGGGCCCCACGTCCGCCTGACCCACGGCGCGTCGTGAGTCGCGGCAGCCACGCGGCCCCTCTAGGGTTGCGTGGATGCCCGAGCCGGTCGGCACACCGTCGCCAGCGACGGACGGAGCGTCACCGCGGCGTGACCGTGGCGCTTTTCGTGTGACCCGGGCGGGTGCCGGATTGGCTTTCCCGCCGCTGGTGGGGGCAGGATGCGTAACCGGGCGAGAGGGTCTGACGTCAGACCCGGGTCCGGGGACTGTCCTAGGGCCCTGGCAGCATCGGCTTCGATCTCACGCCTCATAGGCAAGTTGAACACGGGAGTACAACATGAACCGCAGTGAGCTGGTGGCCGCGCTGGCCGACCGCGCCGAGGTGACCCGCAAGGACGCCGACGCCGTCCTGGCCGCCCTGGCCGAGACGATCGGTGAGGTCGTCGCCAAGGGCGACGAGAAGGTCACCATCCCCGGCTTCCTGACCTTCGAGCGCACCCACCGTGCCGCTCGTACCGCGCGCAACCCGCAGACCGGTGACCCCATCCAGATCCCGGCCGGCTACAGCGTGAAGGTCTCCGCGGGCTCGAAGCTCAAGGAAGCCGCCAAGGGCAAGTAAGCCCCTTGCCGGCCGCAGGCCGGCACGGTCCGGGCCGGGCGTGAGCCGGCCCCGGGCCGGGCGTGAGGCCCACAGGTCCTCATAGACGAAGGGCGGCCACCCCCTGGGGGGTGGCCGCCCTTCGGCGTCTGCGGGGCCGCTGGCGGCCCTCTCAGGGGCCCTGGGGCCCCTGAGAGGGTGCTCAGACCAGCGAGCCGTTCGGCAGCTCGACCTTGGCGCCGAGTTCCACGAGCTTTTCCATGAAGTTCTCGTAACCGCGGTTGATCAGGTCGATGCCGTGCACCCGGGAGGTGCCCTCGGCCGCCAGCGCCGCGATCAGGTACGAGAAGCCGCCGCGCAGGTCGGGGATGACCAGGTCGGCGCCCTGCAGCTTGGTGGGGCCGGAGACGACCGCCGAGTGCAGGAAGTTGCGCTGGCCGAAGCGGCAGGCCGAGCCGCCCAGGCACTCGCGGTACAGCTGGATGTGCGCACCCATCTGGTTGAGCGCGGAGGTGAATCCCAGCCGCGACTCGTAGACCGTCTCGTGGACGATCGACAGGCCCGCGGCCTGCGTCAGCGCCACGACCAGCGGCTGCTGCCAGTCGGTCTGGAAGCCGGGGTGCACGTCCGTCTCCAGGGCGATCGCGTTCAGCGGGCCGCCCGGGTGCCAGAAGCGGATGCCGTGGTCGTCGATCTCGAAGGCGCCGCCGACCTTCCGGTACGTGTTCAGGAAGGTCATCATCGAGCGCTGCTGGGCGCCGCGCACGTAGATGTTGCCGCCGGTCGCCAGGGCCGCGGAGGCCCAGGAGGCCGCCTCGAGGCGGTCCGGGAGCGCCTTGTGGTTGTACCCGCTGAGGCGGTCCACACCGGTGATCCGGATGGTCCGGTCGGTGTCCATGGAGATGATCGCGCCCATCTTCTGCAGCACGCAGATGAGGTCTTCGATCTCCGGCTCCACGGCCGCGTTGGACAGCTCGGTGACGCCCTCGGCCAGCACGGCCGTCAGCAGCACCTGCTCGGTCGAGCCGACCGAGGGGTAGGGCAGGCGGATCTTGCAGCCGCGCAGCCGCTGCGGGGCCTCCAGGTACTGACCGCCCTCGCGCTTCTCGATGGTGGCGCCGAACTGGCGCAGCACGTCGAAGTGGAAGTCGATCGGCCGGCCGCCGATGTCGCAGCCGCCCAGGCCCGGGATGAAGGCGTGGCCGAGGCGGTGCAGCAGCGGACCGCAGAAGAGGATCGGGATGCGCGAGGAGCCCGCGTGCGCGTCGATGTCGGCGACGTTGGCGCTCTCGACGTGGGTCGGGTCCATGACCAGCTCGCCCGGCTCGTCGCCGGGGCGCACGGTCACGCCGTGGAGCTGCAGCAGCCCGCGCACGACCCGCACGTCGCGGATGTCCGGGACGTTGCGCAGCCGGCTGGGTTCGCTGCCGAGAAGTGCGGCGACCATGGCCTTGGGCACGAGGTTCTTCGCGCCGCGGACCCGGATCTCACCCTCGAGCGGGGTACCGCCGTGGACAAGCAGGACATCGTCTGTGCCGGTCATGAATCTCGCGTTCCGGAGTGGATGGGCAGGGGGCCAGAGAAAAGGGTAAGGGGCACAGTGGCCGCAGTTGTATGCCTGACGGGGCCCCGGGAATGTCATGAATTCGCCACAGCACCCTGCGTACCCGCTCCATGGCGGAGGGTCGCCCTCCAGCGGGCCCGCTCCCGCGCGCTCCCGGCTGCTGCCGTGCGCCCTGAGCTGCGTACCGGCGAACCTGGCCGTCGGCTCCCCCTGAAGGGCGAATGTGCGGGATCATGTCCGCATGACCGAGGTGTCCTCGCTCACAGGGCGACTGCTCGTCGCCACCCCCGCCCTCGCGGACCCGAACTTCGACCGCGCGGTGGTGCTGCTGCTCGACCACGACGCCGAGGGATCCCTCGGCGTCGTGCTCAACCGCCCCACCCCCGTCGGCGTCGGCGACGTCCTGCTGTCCTGGGCGCCGCTGGCCGGTGAGCCCGGGGTGGTCTTCCAGGGCGGGCCGGTCTCCCTCGACTCCGCGCTCGGGCTGGCCGTCATCCCCGGCGACGAGGGCCCGCCGCCCGCCGCCCCGCTCCGCACCGACGGCGCGCCGCCGCGCGCGGGCCGCGGCGACCCGGTCGGCTGGCGCCGGGTGCACGGCGCGATCGGGCTGGTGGACCTGGAGGCCCCGCCGGAGCTGCTGGCCGGCGCCCTGGGCTCGCTGCGGATCTTCGCCGGCTACTCCGGCTGGGGGCCCGGCCAGCTGGAGGCCGAGCTGGACGACGGCGCCTGGTACGTGGTCGAGTCCGAGCCCGGGGACGTCTCCTCGCCCGACCCCGAGCGGCTGTGGCGCTCGGTCCTGCGGCGCCAGCGCAGCGAGCTGGCGATGGTGGCCACCTATCCGGACGACCCGTCGCTCAACTGAGGCCCGCGCGGCCCAGTACCCTAGCGGCATGAGCACTCTTGAGCCCGAGCGCGGGACTGGCACGGGGACCCTCGTAGAGCCGACGCCGCAGGTGTCCCACGGCGATGGCGACCACGAGCGCTTCGCCCACTACGTCCAGAAGGACAAGATCATGGCGAGCGCGCTCGACGGGACCCCCGTCGTCGCGCTCTGCGGCAAGGTCTGGGTCCCGGGTCGCGACCCGAAGAAGTACCCGGTCTGCCCGCTGTGCAAGGAGATCTACGAGTCCATGGGCCCCGGCGGCGGGGACAAGGACAAGGGCGGCAAGGACAAGTAGGCCGCCGGACCGCCCGCCGGGCGGTCCGGGCCTGCGGCCTCCGCCGCGCACAGGCCCCCGGGAGCGCACCCCTGCGCCCCCGGGGGCCTTTCGCATGCCGGTAGGGTCGGCCCCGGCGGCACTCCGTGAAACGATCGTTGCGCAGAGTGCAACGCCTGCCCGTGCCGGCTCGCGAGGAGTCCTCGCGACGTGCTGAAGGTGAAGGCTGACGCATGGACCTGATCCCCGCCCCCGTCCACGTCGAGACGGACGGCCCGGCCCCCTCGTACCACCTCACGCCCGCCACCACCCTGGCCGCCGCCCCCGGCGCCGAGGGCACCGCCCGCTGGCTGCGCCGGGAGCTCGGCGCCGCCACCGGACTGCCCCTGGACCCGCCCGCCCCCGGCGCACCGGGCGACGTACGGCTCCGGATCGACCCGGACGCCGGGGACCGGCTCGGCCCCGAGGGCTACCGGCTGACCGTCGGCCCCGACGGGGTGGACCTGGCCGGCGGCGGCCCCGCCGGGCTCTTCTGGGGCGTGCAGACGCTCCGTCAACTGCTGGGCCCCGACGCCTGGCGGCGCGCCCCGCTGCCCGGCCGCAGCTGGCGGCTGCCGCACCTGCGGGTGGCCGACCGGCCCCGGTTCGGCTGGCGCGGCATGATGCTCGACGTCGCCCGGCACTTCACGCCCAAAGAGGGCGTGCTGCGCCACCTGGACCTGCTCGCCGCCCACAAGCTGAACGTGCTGCACCTGCACCTGAGCGACGACCAGGGCTGGCGGGTGGAGATCCTGCGCCACCCCGAACTCACCCGGACCGGCGCCTGGCGGCCCCGCAGCCGCCGCGGCCACCGCGCCTCGCCGCTGTGGAACGACACCCCGCACGGCGGCTTCTACACCCAGGACGACATCCGCGAGATCGTCGCCTACGCGGCCGAACGGCACATCAGGGTGGTCCCCGAGATCGACATCCCCGGCCACTCCCAGGCCGCCATCGCGGCCTATCCGTGGCTGGGCAACGCGGACGTGACGGACACCGCCGCGCTGGAGGTCTGGGACGACTGGGGCATCAGCGAGCACGTCCTCGCCCCCACCGAGGAGGTCCTGCGCTTCTACGAGGGCGTCTTCGAGGAACTGCTCGAACTCTTCCCGGCCGAGGTCTCGCCGTTCGTGCACGTCGGCGGCGACGAGTGCCCCAAGGACGAGTGGCGGCGCTCGCCGGCCGCGCAGGCCCGGATCCGCGAACTGGGCGTGGCCGACGAGGACGGGCTGCAGTCCTGGTTCATCCGGCACTTCGACCGCTGGCTGGCCGACCGGGGCCGCCGGCTGATCGGCTGGGACGAGATCCTCGAAGGCGGGCTGGCCGACGGCGCCGCGGTCTCCTCCTGGCGCGGCTACGCCGGCGGCGTCGCGGCCGCCGAGGCCGGCCACGACGTCGTGATGTGCCCCGAGCAGCACGTCTACCTGGACTACCGTCAGGACGGCGGCCCGGACGAGCCGGTGCCCATCGCCTACGTGCGCACCCTCGAGGACGTCTACCGCTTCGAGCCGGTACCGCCCGAGCTGAGCCGGGCCGCGGCCGGGCACGTCCTGGGCGCCCAGGCCAACGTGTGGACCGAGGTGATGGAGGACCAGGGCCGGGTCGACTACCAGGTGTTCCCGCGGCTGGCCGCCTTCGCGGAGGTGGTGTGGTCCCCGCTGCCGGAACCGGAGGAGCGGGACGTGGCGGAGTTCACCGCCCGAATGACCGGGCACCTGCGGCGGCTTGACGCCCTCGGGGTCGAGTACCGGCCGCCGGGTGGGCCGTTGCCCTGGCAGCGGCGGCCCGGGGTGCTGGGACGGCCGCGCGAGGGGGCCCCGCCGCGGGCGTGACGGTACCCCGCCCCGGGGCCCGCCCGGCGGCCCCGGGGCCGGTCCCCGACGGCCCGGCCGGGCGCTCCGGAGGCCTGCGTCCGAAAATCGCACAAGTCCTCTGAGGTGGAACGAAAATGCCCCCGCGGTAGGCAATCGGAAATCTGTGCCGAAGCCAGAGCAAATCGGGCGATCGTGCAGGTCGGGGGCGAAGGGTTCCTAGCGGACCCTCGCTCCGTGCGGCCCGGAAGATGTGCCAGAGTTGCCACGTCCCGGCAGTGAAGACGTACCGTACGGCGGACAGGCGTGAGGGCCGGGACAACCGGGAAGGGGCAGCTGGGTTGACCACGCACGCACCGCAGACGGCGCAGTCCGTGATGCTGCCGGTCTCGCTCGACGAGGCAGTGGCAGCGCTCGCCGCCATGCCCGCCGCCGTGCCGGTCGCCGGCGGCACCGACCTCATGGCCGCCGTCAACTCCGGACTGCTGCGGCCCGCCGGACTGGTGGGCCTGGGACGCATCAGCGAGATCCGCGGGTGGCAGTACCAGGACGGCCACGCCCTCCTCGGCGCCGGCCTCACCCACGCCCGGATGGGCCGCCCCGACTTCGCCGCGCTGATCCCGGCCCTGGCCGCCGCCGCCCGGGCCGCCGGACCGCCGCAGATCCGCAACGCCGGCACCCTCGGCGGCAACATCGCCAGCGCCGCGCCCACCGGGGACGCGCTGCCGGTGCTGGCCGCGCTGGAGGCCGTGCTGATCATCGCGGGCCCCGGCGGCAACCGCCGCGAGATCCCCCTCGCCCACCTGCTCGCGGGCCGCGAGATGCTGAGCCCCGGCGAGCTGATCGGCTTCGTCCGGGTGCCGCTGCTGCACGCCCCGCAGGTCTTCCTCAAGGCGACCGGCCGGACCGGACCCGCCCGCGCGGTGGCCTCGGTCGGCCTGGTGCTGGACCCGGCCCGGCGCGGCGTCAGATGCGCGGTGGGCGCGGTGGCCCCGATGCCGCTGCGGCCGCTGGAGGCCGAGCGGTGGGTGGCCGACCTGATCGACTGGGACGGCGAGCGCCGGCTCGCCCCCGAGGCGCTGGAGGCCTTCGGCGAGTACGTGGGCATGGCCTGCGTGCCGGACCCGGCGCCGGAACCCGCCTCACCGGCGGTACTGCATCTGCGGCGGACGGTGGCCGTGCTGGCCCGGAGGGCTCTGGGGAGGGCACTGAGCTCATGAGTGAGAACGACAACGCGACCGGCGCGGCGCCGGGCGCCTGGGGCTGGCAGCCGGTCCCGCAGGGCGGCGACTACGACGCGGACGCCACGGCCTTCGTGAAGCTGCCGGAGGAGATGCTCGGCGAGCCGCTGGAGGCCCCCGGGCACGGCTACGTCCCGCCGGTGATCGTCACCACCGCGCCGGCGAGCACCGACCCCTCGGCGACCGGCACCTGGTCCGTCCCGACCGACTGGGCGGCCGCCGCCGCGCCGGCCGGGCCCGGGTGGGCCGAGGCCGCTGCGCCCGCCGCCCCCGCCGTGCCTTCATGGGCCGACGGGGCCCCGGCCGCCGCGGCGGCATCCGCCCCGGCTCCCGCCCCGGCGGAGCAGGAGTGGCCCGAGGCGGCCCCGGCGCAGCACGGCGACACCGCCGAATGGCACTTCCCGGACGCCGGCGCCTCGCTGACCGGCCAGTGGTCCATCCCCGTGGCCGAGGGCGACCTGCCCGAGGAGTCGGGGGAGTACGCCCGCAGCACCCTGGCCCCCGAGTGGGCCCAGCAGGCCCCCGCCACCCTCCCGGGCGGCGCCGCGGCGCCCTGGGCGGAACCCCTCCAGCAGTGGCCGGCCCCCTCCCCGGAGGACCGGGCCGACGCGGCCGTCGAACACACCGAGGGCGCCGGCCAGGCCTTCGACGGGGTCCGCGGCTACGTGGCGCCCCCGGCGGACTACACGGGTACCGCCGTCCGCCTCCCCGGCGCCGACGACTGGCCGCACCCCGCCCCCGGCGGCACCCCGGACCCGTACGCGCTGCTTCCCGACGAGCGGGCCCCCGGCCACGCACCCCACGCCCCCGCGCCGGCCGCCGGCACGGACGGCGCCGGGTTCGCCGCGGTGCCGGGCGTGGACGGTGGTACGAACGGCGCAGGCTTTGCCGCGGTGCACGGTGCCGACGGCGGCCGGGGCGCGGGCTTCGCCGCCGTGCCGCGGGCGGCCGGGGACCCGGACGGTGCCGGCTTCGCCGGTGGGACCGGTCCGGCGCACCAGCCCTCGGGGCACCCGGGCGACGACCCGGGGACCTTCCCCGGGGCCGGCCACACCGACGAGGAGTACGGCTCCGGCCCGGCGGGCCGCACCGCCGACGCGGACGCCGCGGAGCAGGGCCCCGAGGCGCTCCCGGCCGGGACGCCGGGCCTCGCGGCCGCGCACGGCCTGTCGGTCGCCGGGGCCCGGGCGGCCCGCCGCCGCAAGAGCGGTGCCGCGGTCCGGGACGAGGACCAGGCCTTCACGGACCTCGCCGGGACCGCGGCCGAGGGCGGCGTACCGCACGCCCGCGCCGGCCTGCCGGGCGACTCCGACGGCACCGGCCTGCCGCACGCGCCCGCACCGGGCGACGGCGCCGGCCCGCCCGCCATGCCCGCGGGGCTGCCGTTCCCGCGGACCGGCGCGCCCGCGGGCGACCCGCACGGAGCGTTCGAGGGAGCCGGCGACGGACCGGCGCCGCAGGCCGCGGTGCCCGCTGACGGCGTGGCCTCCGGGTCTGCGTTCCCGCAGGCCGGTGCGCCCGCGGGTGAGCCGCACGGAGCGTTCGGGGGAGCCGGCGACGGACCGGCGCCGCACGCCGGTGTGTCCGGTGACGGCGTGGCCTCCGGGTCTGCGTTCCCGCAGGCCGGTGTGCCCGCGGGTGAGCCGCACGGAGCATTCGAGGGCGCTGGTGACGGGCTGCCGCCGCACGCTGCGGTCGCGGACGCCGGCGACGGAACGCCGTTCCCGCCCGCCGCACCCGGTGAGGACGGTGCGCCGCACGGCGCGGCCGAGGCCGAGGGGCCGGTGGCCGCGCAGGCGCAGGACGCCGCCGAGGCGCCCCAGGCACCGACGGAGGACGCCGACGGGCTGCCGCACGGGCCGCAGGCCACGGCCGAGGAGCGGCCGGCGGCCGACGCGCACCCGGCGGGGCCCGCCGGGCACGCCGCGGTGGACCTCCACGTCGCGGCCGACCTGCACGACGCCGCGGACCTGCACGCCCCGGCCGAGGCACCGCCCGGCCCCGGGGCCGCCGTGGCGCAGGACGAACACCCGCACGCCTCCTACGTCCTGCGGGTCAACGGCGCCGACCGGCCCGTCACCGGCGCCTGGATCGGCGAGTCCCTGCTCTACGTGCTGCGCGAGCGGCTGGGCCTGGCCGGCGCCAAGGACGGCTGCTCGCAGGGCGAGTGCGGCGCCTGCGCCGTGCAGGTCGACGGCCGGCTGGTGGCCAGCTGCCTGGTGCCCGCGGCCACCGCCGCCGGCAGCGAGGTCCGCACCGTCGAGGGCCTGGCCCAGGGCGGCGAGCTCTCCGACGTGCAGCAGGCCCTGTGCCGCTCCGGAGCCGTCCAGTGCGGCTTCTGCGTCCCGGGCATGGCCATGACCATCCACGACCTGCTCGAGGGCAACCACGCCCCCACCGAGCTGGAGACCCGCCAGGCGCTCTGCGGCAACCTCTGCCGCTGCTCCGGCTACCAGGGCGTGCTCGGCGCGGTCCGCGAGGTCGTCGCCGAGCGCGAGGAGACCGCGGCCGCCCAGGCCGAGGCCGCCCGCATCCCCCACCAGGCGCCCCCCGGCGCGGGCGGCATCCACCACGACGGAGGCATGGCGTGAGCAACGACGCGGCCACGGCCACGGCCGAGGCGGGCGCCGTCCCCGCCGAGCCCGACCGCCCCCCGTACGGCCTCGGCGCCTCCGTCGCGCCCGCCGACAGCCGGGCCAAGACCGAGGGCACCTTCCCGTACGCCGCCGACCTCTGGGCGGAGGGCCTGCTCTGGGCCGCCGTGCTGCGCTCCCCGCACGCCCACGCCCGGATCCTGTCCGTCGACACCTCCGCCGCGGCCGAGATGCCCGGGGTCCGCGCGATCGTCACCCAGGCCGACGTCCCCGGCGCGACCACCCACGGCCGCCGGATCACCGACCGCCCGGTCTTCGCCCACGACCTGGTCCGCCACCACGGCGAGCCGATCGCCGCGGTGGCCGCCGACCACCCCGACACGGCCCGGCTGGCCGCCGCCGCCATCGCGGTCGAGTACGAGCTCCTGGAGCCGGTCACCGACCCCGAGAAGGCCTTCGGGGCCGAGCCGCTGCACCCCGACGGCAACCTGATCCGGCACATCCCGCTCCGCTTCGGCGACCCGGACGCCACCGGCGAGGTGATCGTCGAGGGCCTGTACCGGATCGGCCGCCAGGACCCGGCCCCCATCGGTGCCGAGGCCGGCCTCGCCGTGCCCCGCCCCGACGGCGGGGTGGAGATCTACGCCGCCTCCACCGACCCGCACAGCGACCGCGACCTGGTCGCCGCCTGCCTGGGCCTGGAGCCCGAGCGGGTCAAGGTCGTGGTGACCGGCGTCCCCGGCGCCACCGGCGATCGGGAGGACTCCGGCTTCCAGCTGCCGCTCGGCCTGCTCGCGCTGCGCACCGGCTGCCCGGTCAAGCTCGCCGCCACCCGCGAGGAGTCCTTCCTCGGCCACGCCCACCGCCACCCCACCCTGCTGCGGTACCGCCACCACGCGGACGCCGAGGGCCGGCTGGTCAAGGTCGAGGCGCAGATCCTGATGGACGCCGGCGCCTACGCCGACTCCTCCGCCGAGTCGCTGGCCGCCGCGGTGGCCTTCGCCTGCGGCCCGTACGTCGTCCCGCACGCCTTCGTCGAGGGCTGGGCGGTACGCACCAACAACCCGCCCTCCGGCCACGTCCGCGGTGAGGGCGCGCTCCAGGTCTGCGCGGCGTACGAGGGCCAGATGGACAAGCTCGCCGCCAAGCTGGGCCTGGACCCGGCCGAGCTGCGGATGCGCAACGTCCTGGCCACCGGCGACCTGCTGCCCACCGGCCAGACCGTCACCTGCCCGGCGCCGGTCGCGGAACTGCTGCGGGCGGTGCGCGACTTCGAACTGCCGGGGCTGCCCAAGGACGTCCCCGAGGACGAATGGCTGCTGCCCGGCGGCCCCGAGGGCGCGGGCGAGCCCGGGGCGGTGCGCCGCGGGGTCGGCTACGGCCTCGGCATGGTCCACATGCTCGGCGCCGAGGGCACCGACGAGGTCTCCACGGCCACCGTCAAGGTGCAGGACGGCACCGCCACGGTCATCTGCGCGGCCGTCGACACCGGCCAGGGCTTCGCCACCCTCGCCCGCCAGATCGTCCAGGAGGTCCTGGGCGTCGAGGACGTGCTGGTGGCCCCGGTCGACACCGACCAGCCGCCGGCCGGACCGGCCGCGCACGGCCGCCACACGTGGGTGTCCGGCGGTGCGGTGGAGCGGGCCGCGAAGATGGTCCGCACCCAGCTGCTTCAGCCCATGGCGCACAAGCTCGGCATGTCGACCGAACTGCTCCAGATCGTGGACGGCCGGGTCACCTCCTACGACGGCGCCTTCTCGACCTCGGTGGCCGAGGCGATGGCCGGCAAGGAGCTGTGGGCCACCGCGCAGTGCCGGCCGCACCCGACCGAGCCGCTGGACGCGGACGGCCAGGGCGACGCCTTCGTCGGCCTCGCCTTCTGCGCGGTGCGGGCGGTGGTCGACGTGGACATCGAGCTCGGCTCGGTGCGGGTGGTCGAGCTGGCCGTGGCGCAGGACGTGGGCCGGGTGCTCAACCCGCGCCAGCTGGCCGCCCGGATCGAGGCGGGCGTCACCCAGGGCCTGGGCGCGGCGCTCACCGAGAACCTGCGCACCGGCGGGGGACTGGTCCGGCACCCGGACCTGACCGGGTACGCGCTGCCGACGGCGCTGGACGCGCCGGACGTGCGGATCGTCAAGCTGGTGGAGGAGCGGGACGTGGTCGCGCCGTTCGGTGCGAAGGCGGCCAGTGCCGTGCCGGTGGTCACTACCCCGGCCGCGATCGCCTCCGCCGTCCGCGCCGCCACTGGCCGCCCCGTCAACCGCCTCCCCATCCGCCCCCAATCCGCAGTCACCCAGCCGTAGCCCGCGCCTCCGCCGGGCCTACCGCCGCCGGCAGCCGGGCGCAGCCGGCATACCCAGCCTCGCCGGCGCTTGAGGCGCGGGGTCCGGGGCGGAGCCCCGCCGTCCCCGTACCAGCCCCGCCGGCGTTTGAGGCGACCGTCGCGGAGCGGCGGTGCGGGGGATCCGGGGGCGGCTGCCCACCGGTTTCGGGAAGGGGTGGGGTGGGGCTGGCTCCGCGCAGCGGCCGGGCGCGGGCCCGGACCCCGCGCCTCAATCGCCGGCGGGGCTGGATGTGCCGGGTCTCCGGAGGGGTTGGCGGGTCCCCGCTCGGGCGGATGCAGAAGGCGGGCCGGGCCCAGGTTTCGGGGCGCTGCCCCGGACCCCGCGCCTCAATCGCCGGCGGGGCTGGATATGCCGGGGCTCCGGCGGGGGCCCGCCCCGCGGGACGGGACAGGTGGGCCGCGCCCAGGCTTCGGGGCTCCGCCACGGACCCGCGCTTCGAGCGTCGGCGGGGCCGGAATGGCCGGGTCTAGCGGTGGGGGCGCCGGCGGGCGGGCGTAGAGGCCGTGACCGGAATCGAACCGGCGTAAACCGCTTTGCAGGCGGTTCCCTCAACCACTCGGGCACACGGCCGTGTGCGGAGACGAGTACGACCGTAGGGCCCCGTCCCGCCGCCCCGGAAGGCCGGCCGGCGGTCCGCAATGCGACTGCCATGCCGCCGCCACGACCCGTTCACGCAGGCCCGGACCCCGTCCCCGGACCTAGGACTCGGGACCCGCTCATGATCCGCCGAATTGACAGGGACGAATACCGGACACGCCCCTTACGCTGATGCGATGACCGCCACCGAACCGCACGCCCCGTCCGAGATAGCCGTCCCGCCGTCGCCCCAGGTGGCAGACCCCGGCGACGGCGGGAGCGGCGGCATCCTCGGGGCCGCGCACCGGGCGCTGAGCATCGGCATCGTCACCGTCGTGCTGCTCATCGCCTTCGAGGCCACCGCGGTCGGCACGGCCATGCCCGTCGCGGCCCGCGAGCTGGACGGCGTCGAGCTGTACGCCTTCGCCTTCTCCTCGTACTTCACCACCAGCCTCTTCGGCATGGTGCTGGCCGGCCAGTGGTGCGACCGGCAGGGCCCGCTGCGCGCCCTGGCCACCGGCATCGCGGGCTTCGCCGCCGGTCTGCTGCTCTCCGGCACGGCGGGTGCCATGTGGCTCTTCGTCCTGGGCCGGGCCGTGCAGGGCTTCGGCGGCGGACTGGTGATCGTCGCCCTGTACGTGGTGGTGGGCCGGGCGTACGACGAGCGGCTGCGGCCGGCGATCATGGCGGCCTTCGCGGCGAGCTGGGTGGTGCCGTCCATCGTCGGCCCGCTGGCCGCCGGCACCGTCACCGAGCACCTCGGCTGGCGCTGGGTCTTCGTCGGGATCCCGGTCCTGGTGGTCTTCCCGCTGCTGATCGCGCTGCCGGCGATCCGCCGCACCGCCTCGGGCCCGGCCGACCCGAGCGTCCCGCCGGCCGCCTTCGACCGGCGCCGGATCACGCTGGCCCTCGGCATCTCGCTGGGCGCCGGCCTGCTCCAGTACGCCGCCCAGGACCTGCGCTGGTTCTCCCTGCTGCCGGGGCTCGCGGGGGCCGCGCTGCTGGTGCCGGCGGTGCTGGGGCTGCTGCCCCGGGGCACCTACCGGGCGGCCCGGGGGCTGCCGGCGGTGGTGCTGCTGCGCGGGGTGGCGGCGGGTTCCTTCATCGCCGCGGAGTCCTTCATCCCGCTGATGCTGGTGACCCAGCGCGGCCTGAGCCCGACGCTGGCCGGCTTCTCGCTGGCCCCGGCCGGGCTGACCTGGGCGCTGGGCTCCTGGGTGCAGGCCCGGCCGTGGGCCGAGCGGTACCGGGAGCCGCTGGTGGCCTGGGGCATGGTGATGGTGGCGCTGTCCATCGCGGCCGTGCCGACCGTGCTGATCGACTCGGTGCCGGTGTGGACGCTGGCGCTGGTGTGGGGCTTCGGCTGCTTCGGCATGGGCCTGGTGATGGCGGCGGGCAGCGTGCTGCTGCTGAAGCTGTCGGCGCCGGAGGAGGCGGGGGCCAACTCGGCCGCCCTGCAGATCTCCGACGCCCTGTCCAACGTCGTCCTGCTGGCGGCCGGCGGTGCGGCCTTCGCGGCGCTCGGCGGCGGCTCGGTGGGCCTGGCCCACACCGCCGACGCCTCCGCCGCGGCCCACCCCGCCGCCTTCGTCGTGGTCTTCCTCCCCATCGCCGCCGTCGCCGCGGCCGGCATCTGGGTCGCCACCCGCATGACCCCCGAACGGGCGTAGTGCCCCCTGAGCGGTCCCGATCCGGTACCACGGGTCGTACCGTCCCGGTACGGCCATGAACCTCCGCCTGAGCGATGAACGACAGCGGGCCCTCAAGGCCTGCGCGGAGGCCGAGGGGGTGAGGGCGGGAGTTGGTGCTGAGCGGGCGGATCGGCTGAGGCCGGGCAACGGACCGGTGTGAGCCTCGACGCACCCCGCGAGGTCACGGCCTCGTCCGCCCCCGGAAGGGCGCGCGGCACCGGTAAGGTGGCCCGGTTGTCCTACGTACGACCGCCGTCCGTACGGCCGAGAGACCCGAACCGGAGACCGTGACTACTACCGCCTCCCACCACCTCTCACCCGCCTTTCCCGGCCGTGCCCCCTGGGGCACCGCCAGCAAGCTGCGTGCCTGGCAGCAGGGGGCGCTGGACCGGTACATCCAGACGCAGCCGCGGGACTTCCTCGCGGTGGCCACCCCCGGCGCCGGCAAGACCACCTTCGCGCTGACCCTCGCGTCCTGGCTGCTGCACCACCACGTCGTGCAGCAGGTGACCGTGGTCGCGCCGACCGAGCACCTCAAGAAGCAGTGGGCCGAGGCCGCCGCCCGGATAGGGATCCGGCTGGACCCGGAGTACTCCGCCGGCCCGCTGAGCAAGGAGTACCACGGCGTCGCCGTCACGTACGCGGGTGTCGGCGTCCGCCCGATGCTGCACCGCAACCGCTGCGAGCAGCGCAAGACCCTGGTGATCCTGGACGAGATCCACCACGCGGGCGATTCCAAGTCCTGGGGCGAGGCCTGCCTGGAGGCATTCGACCCGGCCACCCGCCGCCTCGCGCTCACCGGTACGCCGTTCCGTTCCGACACGAATCCCATTCCCTTCGTCACGTATGAAGAAGGGAATGACGGAATCCGCAGATCCTCCGCCGATTACACCTATGGCTATGGGAATGCTCTCGGTGATGGGGTGGTTCGTCCCGTCATTTTCCTCTCCTACAGCGGAAACATGCGCTGGCGGACCAAAGCCGGTGACGAGATCGCCGCCCGGCTCGGCGAGCCGATGACCAAGGACGCCATCTCGCAGGCCTGGCGCACCGCCCTCGATCCGCGCGGCGACTGGATGCCCAATGTGCTGCGCGCCGCCGACCAGCGGCTGACCGAGGTCAGGAAGGGCATCCCGGACGCCGGCGGCCTGGTCATCGCCTCCGACCAGGACTCGGCCCGCGCCTACGCCAAGCTGATCCGCGAGATCACCGGCACCAAGGCGACCGTCGTGCTTTCCGACGACACCGGCGCCTCGAAGCGGATCGACGACTTCAGCGCAAACGACGACCGGTGGATGGTCGCCGTCCGCATGGTGTCCGAGGGCGTCGACGTGCCCCGGCTCGCCGTCGGCGTGTACGCCACCACCATCTCCACCCCGCTCTTCTTCGCCCAGGCGGTCGGCCGTTTCGTGCGGTCCCGGCGCCGCGGCGAGACCGCGTCCGTGTTCCTGCCGACCATCCCCTACCTGCTCGGCTTCGCCAGCGAGATGGAGGTCGAGCGCGACCACGTCCTCGACAAGCCCAAGAAGCAGGGCGAGGAGGACCCGTACGCCGAGTCCGAGAAGGAGATGGACGAGGCGAACAAGCAGGAGGACGAGGACACCGGCGAGCAGGACATGCTGCCCTTCGAGGCGCTGGAGTCCGACGCCGTCTTCGACCGGGTGCTCTTCGACGGTGCCGAGTTCGGCATGCAGGCGCACCCCGGCAGCGAGGAGGAGCAGGACTACCTCGGCATCCCCGGGCTGCTCGAGCCGGACCAGGTCCAGCTGCTGCTCCAGAAGCGCCAGGCCCGGCAGATCGCGCACAGCCGCCGCAAGCCCGACGCCGAGGCGGACCTGCTCGAACTGCCCGCCGAGCGGCGTCCCGTCGTCTCCCACAAGGAGCTGCTGGAGCTGCGCAAGTCGCTCAACACGATGGTCGGCGCGTACGTCCACCAGAGCGGCAAGCCGCACGGGGTGATCCACACCGAACTGCGCCGGGTCTGCGGCGGCCCGCCCAGCGCCGAGGCCACCGCCGGGCAGCTGCGCGAGCGCATCAAGAAGGTCCAGGAGTGGGCCACCCGCATGCGCTGATATCCACGGCTTTTCGTACAAAAAAGGGACGGGGTCCGTGCGGAGGAACGCACGGGCCCCGTCCCTTACCCATGGGGACGCGGGTGCCCGGCCAATGTTAATGAAACAGTAAAGTCACTCGTGGCCGGATAAGGTCCTCGGGTTATCGACCTTGGTCCTGAAACGGCGCAAATTGCTTGCTACCGCCCGGATTCTGGACGAGGGCTTCCGCTCAGCGGACCCGCTCGCTACATTCCCCGCAATGAAACGCCCCGTGGCAGCGCCGCCGCGGAGCGCAGCCGGTGCTCATGGCCTTTAGCCGGCGGCCTCTCCGTGCGTCGCCGATGGGACCGGCAACGCCACCGCCGTTTGAGAGATCACCGCCGCTCACCACAGAGGGAGAGGCGTCGTGACCGCGGAAACCTCCCAGACGCTCGACCGGGGACTCAGAGTCCTCAAACTCCTTGCCGACACCGACCACGGCCTGACGGTCACCGAGCTCTCGAACCGGCTCGGCGTCAACCGCACGGTCGTCTACCGCCTGCTCGCCACCCTCGAACAGCACGCCCTGGTCCGCCGTGACCTCGGCGGCCGGGCCCGGGTGGGCCTCGGCGTGCTGCGCCTGGGCCGGCAGGTACACCCGCTCGTCCGCGAGGCGGCCCTGCCCGCCCTGCGCTCGCTCGCCGAGGACATAGGCGCCACCGCGCACCTGACCCTCGTCGACGGCACGGAGGCCCTCGCGGTCGCCGTGGTCGAACCGACCTGGACCGACTACCACGTCGCCTACCGGGCCGGTTTCCGTCACCCCCTGGACCGGGGCGCCGCCGGGCGCGCCATCCTCGCCGCCCGCCAGGGCGCCCTGTCCGACCCCGGCTACACCCTCACCCACGGCGAACTGGAGGCCGGCGCCAGTGGCGCCGCCGCGCCCCTGGTCGGCATCACGGGCCTGGAAGGCAGCGTGGGCGTCGTGATGCTCGCCGACGCCGTCCCCGAGCGGGTCGGACCCCGCGTCGTGGACGCCGCCCGCGAGGTCGCCGACGCCCTGCGCTGAGACACCCGCGGCACCCCGTACCGCCCCCCACGCCGTACGGGCCGCCGCACGCGGCACCCGGAGCACCCGGCCCGATAGATTGGCCGGGTGCTCTCACGCCTCACACGTCTGCCCCGCCCCACCGCGCTCGCCGTCTGCGCCGCGCCCGTGCTGGCGCTGTTCGCCGTCGCGGCCCTCGCGCCCCTGCCGTTCGCGCTGGCCCGCCCCGGCATGACGGCGGACGTGCTCGGCGCCCAGGACGGCAAGCAGGTGATCACCATCACCGGCGCCCCGGTCCGCGCCACCACCGGGCAGCTGCGGATGACCACCATCGTCGCCACCGGGCCCTCCGTGGACGTGGGCCTGGGCGACCTCGTCGACAGCTGGTTCCGCACCGACCGGGCGGTCCTGCCCAAGGAGGCGGTCTACCCCACCGGCAAGAACGACGAAGAGATCGAGAAGCACAATCTGGAGCAGATGCAGGACTCCCAGGACGCCGCGACCACCGCGGCCCTGCGCTTCCTCCGCAAGGACCCCAGGACCGTGAAGGTCACCCTCTCCCTCGCCGACGTCGGCGGGCCCAGCGCGGGCCTGCTCTTCTCCCTCGGCATCGTCGACAAGCTCGACGGCAACGGCTCCGGCGGGGACCTCACCGGCGGCACGTCCATCGCGGGCACCGGCACCATCGACGACGACGGCACGGTCGGCGCGGTCGGCGGGGTGGCGCTCAAGACCCAGGCCGCCCGGCGGGACGGCGCCAGCGTCTTCCTGGTCCCCAGGGCCGAATGCGCCGACGCCCGCGCGGAACTGCCCGCCGGACTGCGCCTGATCCCCGTCACGACCCTGTCGGGCGCGGTGGACTCGCTGCGGGCGCTCCAGAAGGGCGGCCCGGTCCCGGCCTGCTGACCGCCCTGCCGACCGTGGCGTGTTCGGGGCCCATGGTCCGCCAGACCGGGAACACCAGCGGCGAGAGCGTGGCCAGCAGGTAGACCCCGCCCAGCGCGAGCAGCGCCGGGGTGACCCCGGCGGCCTGCACCAGGACACCGGCCGTCAGCGCGCCCACCGGCATGGCCAGCTCCGCCCCCGCCATCGACACCCCGGCCACCCGGCTGCGCAGCTCCTCCGGCACCCGCTCGAAGACCACCCCGGTCAGCACCGGGTTGAGCATCCCGGCGCCGATGCCGCCCAGCGCCATCGTCACCGCCAGCGGCAGCGTCGTACCGGTCAGCGCGGCCACCGCCCACCGCGGCGGCCCGCTGAGCAGGAAGGCCACCGCGAACACCGCCCGGCGCGGGAACCGCTCGCCGACCGCGGAGAACACCAGCGCCCCCACCAGCGCGCCGCCGCCGAACAGCGCGCCCAGCAGGCCCAGCGCCTCCGGACCGCCCAGCTCCTCCTTGGCGTGCACCGGCAGCAGCACCCCCGACCAGGCCTGGTCGAGGCCGTTGGTCACCATCACCATCACCGTGACGGCCAGCAGCAGCCGGGTCCGCAGTAGGAAGGCGTACCCTTCGCGCAGCTCGGTGCGGTACGAGGCGAAGGAGACGGGCCCGGCGCCCCGCTGCGGGTCCGCGGCCGCCACCCCGCGCAGCCCGGCCGCCAGCAGCGCGGCCGAGACCAGGAACGACCCGGCGTCCAGGTACAGCACCGTCTCGGCGCCGGTCATCGCGATCAGGACGCCGGCCAGCACCGAGCCGGCCATCCGGGCCCCGCGCGAGACCCCGTCGAACAGCCCGGCCGCCCGGGTCACCGTCGTCCCGGCGTGCTGCGCCAGGTTCGGCAGCAGCACGCTGCGGGCGGTCAGGCCGGGGGTGTGCACCAGCCCGCTGACCGCCATCAGCGCGCAGAGCATCCAGAACTCCAGCACCCCCAGGGCGTGCAGCAGCGGGATCGCGCCCACCGCCAGCCCGCAGACCAGGTCGGAGAGGACCGACACCCGGCGGCGCCCGATCCGGTCGATCACCGGACCGCCGACCAGGGCCGCCACCACGATCGGCAGGGTCGCGCAGAAGGCCACCACGCCGGCGCGGGCCGGGCTTTCGGTGGTCTCCAGCACGAACAGCGGCACGCCGATCAGGGTCAGCGCGCTGCCGGTGACGGAGACGGTGTTCGCGACGAGCAGGGCGGTGAGCGGCCGGCGGTCGCCGGTCCGGGGGTCCAGTTCCATGATCGCGGGAGTCTAGCCAGCGGGTCCGGCCGGACGGCGGGGATTTTCCCGCCGGCGCAAGCGGACCCGGACCCACCGCCCGGACTACGCCCCGCTGTCCTCGGCGGCCTGCTCCACCAGCGGGATCACCCGCAGCGGCACCGGGTTCTCCATCACGATCGCGGTGGAGGCCCGGACGATCCCCTCGAAGCCCACCACCTTGTCGATCACCCGCTGGAGATCGGCGTTCGACCGGGCCACCAGCCGGCACAGCATGTCGCCGTGACCGGTGGTGGTGTGCAGCTCCAGCACCTCCGGCACGGTCGCCAGATGGGCCCGGACGTCGGCCCCCTGGCCCTGCTTGATCTCCAGGGTCGCGAAGGCGGTCACCGGGTAGCCCAGCGCCGCCGGATCGACCTGCGGGCCGAACCCGCTGATCACGCCGTTGGACTGGAGCCGGTCCAGCCGGGCCTGCACGGTCCCGCGGGCCACACCGAGCCGGCGGGAGGCCTCCAGGACCCCGATCCGCGGCTCCCGGGCCAGCAGCACGATGAGACGGCCGTCGAGACGGTCGATGCCCATGAGGCCTCCAGAGCTGGTCATCCTGTACAGAGAGCCCCATCATCCTGGCAGCCGACTGGTCAGATTGACCAGCGATCCAGCAAACTATTGCGCAGCTTGTGGAACAGCGGGAATCTGCGCTCATGACTGAGACCCTGGATCACACCCCCGGAACCGCGCGTGAGGCCGACCCCTTCCCGGTGAAGGGTATGGACGCGGTCGTCTTCGCCGTGGGCAACGCCAAGCAGGCCGCCCACTACTACTCGACGGCCTTCGGCATGAAGCTCGTGGCGTACTCCGGACCGGAGAACGGCAGCCGCGAGACGGCGAGCTACGTCCTCACCAACGGCGCCGCCCGCTTCGTCCTCACCTCGGTCATCAAGGCCACCACCGATCACGGCCGCTTCCTGGCCGAGCACGTCGCCGAGCACGGCGACGGCGTCGTCGACCTGGCCATCGAGGTCCCGGACGCCCGCGCCGCGTACAAGTACGCCGTCGAGCAGGGCGCCCGCGGCCTGGACGAGCCGTACGAGGTCACCGACGAGCACGGCACCGTCGTGCTGGCGGCCATCGCCACCTACGGCCAGACCCGCCACACGCTGGTCGACCGCTCCAACTACTCCGGCCCGTACCTGCCGGGCTACACGGCCGTCGCCCCGATGGTCGAGCCCCCGGCCAAGCGCACCTTCCAGGCGATCGACCACTGCGTCGGCAACGTCGAGCTGGGCCGCATGAACGAGTGGGTCGCGTTCTACAACAAGGTCATGGGCTTCACGAACATGAAGGAGTTCGTGGGCGACGACATCGCCACCGAGTACTCCGCGCTCATGTCCAAGGTCGTCGCGGACGGCACGCTCAAGGTCAAGTTCCCGATCAACGAGCCGGCCATCGCGAAGAAGAAGTCGCAGATCGACGAGTACCTGGAGTTCTACGGCGGCGCCGGCGTCCAGCACATCGCCCTCGCCACGAACGACATCGTCGCCACGGTCCGCGCGATGCGGGCGGCCGGCGTGCAGTTCCTGGACACCCCGGACTCGTACTACGACACCCTCGGCGAGTGGGTCGGCGACACCCGCGTCCCCGTCGACACCCTGCGCGAACTGAAGATCCTCGCGGACCGCGACGAGGACGGCTACCTGCTCCAGATCTTCACCAAGCCGGTGCAGGACCGCCCGACCGTCTTCTTCGAGATGATCGAGCGCCACGGCTCCATGGGCTTCGGCAAGGGCAACTTCAAGGCCCTCTTCGAAGCCATCGAGCGCGAACAGGAGAAGCGCGGCAACCTCTAGCCCTTACGGGGGCTCCGCCCCCGGACCCCCGCGCCTCAAACCCCAGCGGGGCTGGATTCGCGCAGCGAATTCCAGCCCGCGCGGCGATTGAGCGCACCGGCGCGGAGCGGCGGTACTGGGTCCGGGGCGGAGCCCCGGTTTCGGGAAGGGGCGGGTAGGGGAACGGCCCCGCAGGGCCCCCACCCCCCGCCCCCGTTAGGGCGTCCGCTTCGCGGCGGAAGAAGGCGGCGAGGCGGCCGGCAGCCGGTGGGGAGCAGCCGGCTGCTTCGCCTCCGGCTTCGCGACCGGAGCCGCCGCACGCTGCGGCTTCCGCTTCACCACCCGCGGCGCCGGCTCCGCCTCCTCCTCGCCGTCCGAGGAGGAGGAGCCCGAGCCGGAGCTCGAAGACGAGCCGGAGGAAGACGAGCCGGAGGAAGACGAGCCCCGCTTACCCGCCGGCTTCGGCAACTCCGGCGGCTCCCACGGCACCACCGGCAGCACATGCTCCGGCCCGCCGGAGGCCACCGGCTGCCCCACCGAGTCCAGCGCCGCCTTCGCCAGCGGCCCCCGCAGCGGCGAGAAGAGCGGATTGGTCCGCAGTGCCTCCTGCAGGTACCGGCGGGCCGCCGCCTCGTCGCCCACCGCCCGCTCCACCTCCGCCCGGTGGAAGGCGAAGTCGGCGTTCCGCATCCCCAGGTCCGTGGCCTTCTTCGCGTACTCCAACGCCCCCGGATCGTCACCGGACTTGTGCAGCGCCCAACCCAGCGCGTCCGCCACCTGCACGCTCTTCGACCGCGTCCACTCGGCCCGCAACACCCGTACCGCCGCCGCCGGATCGCCGTGGTCCGCCTCGAACAGCCCCAGCGTGACCGCGTCGTTCATGCCGTGCGCCGACTCCCGCGCCACCAGCGCCCGCAGCAGGTCGTACTGGTCCTTCGCCTCCTGCGGCCGCTCCATCGCGTCCAGCAACTCGCCCAGTTCCAGGGCGAACCGCGGCTCCGGCACCGCCGCCAGCGCCGCCCGGTAGTCCCGAACCGCCTCGCCGGTCCGGCCCAGCGCGGCCAGCGCCCGCGCCTTGCCCGCCAGCGCCCGGCCCTGGGACGGGTCCGCCCGCAGCGCCCCCTCGTAGAGGCCCAGCGCCTCCGGCACCTCGCCCCGCTCCCACTGGAGCTCGGCCTTGCGGTAGAGCACGTACGCCTTCTCCGCCGGGGTCCGGGCCGCGGTCGCGGCCTGCTCCATCGAGGCCGCCGCGTCCTCGCGCCAGCCCCGGTCCCGGTAGACCTGCGAGGCCCGCAGGTACGCCGCGAGCCCCGGTTGGAGCGAGACCAGCTTCTCCATCGCCCGCTCGGCGCCCTTGTAGTCCCCGGCCCCGGTGTACGCGTCCACCAGCAGCGGGTACGCCGTCCAGCGGTCGGGTGCCTGCGCCCGGACCAGCTCGCCCCACTTGCGGGCGGTGGCGAAGTCCTGGCGGGCGTTGGCCAGGCCGCCCATGCCGATCATCGCCTCGAGGTTGCCCTTCTGGGCCGGCCGGGCCGCCAGCGACTTCTTGAAGGCCTGCTCCGCCTTCGGGAACTCGCCGGAATCCCCGCTGCGCCGCGCCTGTTCGAGGTACGCCGCACCGAGCACCGCCCACGCCCCGTCGTCCCGCGGATGCGAGCGCACCCACGCCGACCGGTCGCCGATCAGCGTGCCCAGGTCCGAGGCGGCGGCCGGGGCGCCCATCGCGACCGAGGCCATCGCCCGGGCCTCGGGCCGCTGCGGGCGGGGGTCGTCCACGTGCGGCCGGGCGGGCCGGATGACGAGCGCGCCGGCGATCAGGACCACCGCCACCGCGGCGGTCAGCGCGGTCCGCCGCGCGGTGAAGGTGACGGGCGGCCGGTGGGATTCCTCTTCCATGCGATCACTGTGCGTCAATATGAAGAGCTTTCCGGGGTGTCCGAAGTGGATCGCCCGCGGGTTCACACAGTTGGCCCCCGGTGCCAGGCTGGGCCCATGGATGATCTCCGCGCCGACCTCATCGAGCGGCTCCTCGAAGCCCTCCCCGAAGACTCCGTGCTCACCGACGCCGACGTCACCACCGGCTACGCGCGGGACATGGCCGGCTTCTGCGCCGCCGGCACCCCCGCCGTCGTGGTCCTGCCGCGCACCGTCGAACAGGTCCAGCACGTCCTGCGGACCGCCACCGCGCTGCGCGTCCCGGTCGTCCCGCAGGGCGCCCGTACCGGCCTGTCCGGCGCGGCCAACGCCACCGACGGCTGCATCGTGCTCTCCCTGGTGAAGATGGACCGCATCCTCGAGATCAGCGCCGTGGACCGGATCGCCGTGGTCGAGCCCGGAGTCGTCAACGCCGCGCTCTCCCGGGCCGTCGCCGAGCACGGCCTCGCCTACCCGCCGGACCCCTCCAGCTGGGAGCAGTGCACCATCGGCGGGAACATCGGCACCGCCTCCGGCGGCCTGTGCTGCGTCAAGTACGGCGTCACCGCCGAGTACGTCCTGGGGCTGGACGTGGTCCTCGCGGACGGACGGCTGCTGCGCACCGGCCGGCGCACCGCCAAGGGCGTCGCCGGGTACGACCTCACCCGGCTGTTCGTCGGCTCCGAGGGCACCCTGGGGGTCGTGGTCGGGGCGGTCCTCGCGCTGCGCCCGGCCCCGCCCCGGCAGCTCGCGCTGGCCGCCGAGTTCCCCTCGGCCGCCGCGGCCTGCGCCGCGGTCTGCACGATCATGGAGCGCGGCCACACCCCCTCGCTGCTGGAACTGATGGACCGCACCACCGTCCGGGCGGTCAACGCGCTGGCGCAGATGGGCCTGCCAGAGAGCACCGAGGCGCTGCTGCTGGCGGCCTTCGACACCGCCGACCCGGCCGCGGACCTGGCCGCGGTGGCGGAGCTGTGCCGGGAAGCCGGCGCCACCGAGGTGGTGCCCGCCGAGGACGAGGCGGAGTCCGCGCTGCTCCTCCAGGCCCGGCGGCTGGCCCTGACCGCGCTGGAGACGCTGCGGCCGGCCACCATGATCGACGACGTGTGCGTGCCCCGCTCGCAGCTGGCCGGGATGCTGGACGGCACCGCCGCGATCGGGCAGAAGTACGGGCTCACCATCGGTGTCTGCGCCCATGCGGGGGACGGCAACACCCACCCCGTCGTCTGCTTCGACCCCGACGACGCCGACGAGGCCCGCCGGGCCCGGGAGTCCTTCGACGAGATCATGGCGCTGGGGCTGGCCCTGGGCGGCACCATCACCGGCGAGCACGGCGTGGGCGTCCTCAAGAAGGAGTGGCTGGCCCGGGAGCTGGGACCGGTCGGCATCGAGATGCAGCGGGCGGTCAAGCAGGCCTTCGACCCGCTGGGGCTGCTGAATCCCGGCAAGCTCTTCTGACCGGTCCGCAGTCCGGGGCCGGTTCCGGGCGGCCGGGGGACCGGTACGCCGTCCGGGCCCGGCCCTCTCACGCGTCCTCCTCCTTGGACTCGTCCGAGGGCCACGGGTCCCGCAGCCACAGGTCGTCCGCCGGCGTGGGCGCCAGCAGCTCGGCCAGCGCGGAGTCCAGGCCCAGCCGCTCGGTCTCGGAACCCGGCGGGACCACCCGCAGGGTGCGCTCCAGCCAGGCCGAGACCGAGCCGGCCGGGGCCTCCAGCAGTGCGTCGCCGTCGGGGGAGCTGAGCGCCACGCAGATCACGCTGTGCGAGTCGACCTTGGTCGGCCAGATGCGCACGTCGCCGTGGCCGCAGGGCCGGAAAACCCCCTCGACCAGCAGCTCGCGGGCGAAGGTCCAGTTCACCGGGGCGCTGGAGCCGATGTGGAAGGTGATGTGCACGGCGTACGGGTCGTCCGCGCGGTAGGCCAGCCGGGCGGGCACGGGGATGCTGCGTTCGGGGGACAGGACCAGCTTCAGCTCGAGTTCGCGCTCAACGACGGTGGTGTGCATGGGGTGTTCCTCTCCTCTGTGCGGCGGGCCTGGGGGCACTCCCCCAGACTTCGTCCGGGGGCACCCCCACCCAGCGGCAGCTGGGGCAGGGTGGGCCCGCACCCGGAGAGAGCGGGGCGGGGCCCGGTGATGACGCGGCTTCGGCCGGGAAATCGAGGTTGGCTGAAAACGGATGGTGTGACCGGAATCAGCCGGACGCCCCGCGGGTCGCCCGAAGGCGGTCTTTCTGCGGTGACCGGTCCTGGGACGCCCTCCTTCTTGGCTAAGGTCCTGTCTGCACAGGCGGTATGCGGACGATCGGAGTTGGGGATCATGACGGCCTCCCCTGGTGACGGCGAGCAGGCGCCCCGAGAGGGCTACTACCCCGACCCGTCGATCCCGGGCTACGTCCGGTACTGGAACGGCTCGGCCTGGGTCCCGGGCACCAGCCGGCCGGCCGCGCCGGGCGCCGAGAGCGCGGCCGTCGCCGAGCGGCTGGCCGCCCGGGCCGCCGCCCGCGTGCCGGATCCCCGGGCGACCGCCCCCGCCGTCCTCGAGGAGACCGGCCCGGTCTTCTTCGACGAACTCCCGGACGGCCCCAGGCAGACCGACGGTCCGGCGGCAGCCGGTTCGTCCGGTGGCGGCCCGCTCGGCGTCGACCCGTACCGTGACGGCCCCTCGGACGCGGTGCCTTCCGACGCCGGGCCCGCCGACGCGGTGCCGTCGGACGGCGTGCCCGCGGACGCCGTGCCCGCGGCCCGGGCCGAGTGGGCGGCCGACGCGGGTCAGCAGTCCGGCTTCGGCGGGGACCGGGACCGCAAGGTGTCCTGGGGCGAGTCCCGCCCGGCCGACGCTCCCGCCGCCCCGGTCGCACTGGCCAAGGCGCCCGCGCCGACGACCGGGTCGGCATCCGGTTCCGGGCCGGCATCGGCTTCGGGACCGGCAGCCGTGTCCGGGATCGGGTCCGATGCCGCGTCCGGGTCCGGTACGACGTCCAGGTCCGGGATCGCGTCCGGGGCCGGGACGGGGTCCCCGATCGGGTCGGGATCCGGGTCCGGTCCGGCGGCGGCCTCCGGTACGGGCGGGGCCGCCGGAGCGCGCGCCGCGGCGGCCGGCTCCGAGGAGGCCGTGGTGCCCGGGCAGGCCGCGGCCGCTGGGATCCTCTCCGTCCGCTCACCCGCCGGGTCCGCTCCCCGGCCCGCCGCGGAACCGGCCGCGCCGGCCGGCCCGCAGGCACCCGCCGCCGCGGCGGCGGCCCCGGAAGCCGCCGCCTCCGCCCGCAGCGCCGGCCTCCCCGCCGCCTCGGAGGACCTTTTCCGGCAGTTGGCCGCCCCGGCCCCCAGCCGGCCCGCCGGGCTGCTGCGGCGGGGCCTGGCCCGGCTGCTCGACTCGCTCGTGGTGGCGGCCGTCACCGCCGCGGTGGCCCTGCCCTTCGTCACCAAGGCCACCGACCACGTCCAGGACAAGATCGACGCGGCGAAGCTCACCGGCGAGACGGTCACCGTCTACCTGGTCGACGGCACCACCGGGGGCTACCTCGCCCTGGTCCTCGGCGCGTTCGTGGTCTTCGGACTGCTCTACGAGGTCCTGCCGGTCTGGCTCTGGGGCCGCACCCTCGGCAAGGCCGTCTTCCGTGTGCGCGTTTGCGGACTGGAATCGCAGCGGAAGCCGTCCTTCGGCGCGGCGCTCGGCCGCTGGCTGGTGTACGGGCTGCTCGGACTGGCCGGCGTCGGAGTGCTCGGGGGCCTGTGGTGCCTGGTCGACCGGCCCTGGCGGCAGGGCTGGCACGACAAGGCGGCCGGCACCTTCGTGACCCGCTGACGCGCCCCCGGTCACCCGGCCGGCCCCGGTTTCCCCCGGACGGCCGCGGTCCCGTTGCGGGGTGCCGGGGGCCGGGTTCTGCTCGGGCCATGAGCAACGATCAGCCGCCGCCCGGCCAGCCGCCCGAGGACGATCCGTTCCTCAAGAGACCCACCGAGCCGCCGACCGGCGGCTCCCCCTACGGCACCCCGCCGCCCCCGCAGGGCGGCTCCGGCGGCGGTGGCGGCTACCCGCCCCCGCCCCCGCCGGGCGCCGGCGGCCCCTACGGCGGCGGCCCGCCCGGCGGTGGCGGCCCGTACGGCGGCGGCCCCGGTGGTGGCGGCCCGTACGGCGGCGGCCCCGGCGGTCCGGGCGGCCCGTACGGCGGCGGTCCGGGGGGCTACGGCGCGCCGGACCCGCTCGCCGGGATGCCCCCGCTGGCCGACTTCGGCCGCCGCCTGCTGGCGCGGATCATGGACTTCCTGCTGATCGCCATCCCGCTCGCGCTCATCCAGTGGCCGTTCAGCAGCGACCGCTGGGTGGTCAAGACGGACAAGGGCGAGGACGCCACCGAGATCATCACCAAGTCCTACAAGGGCAGCGGCCTGCTCTGGCTCCTGATCGAGATCGCCGCCTACCTGGTCTACGACTGGTACATGACCAAGAAGAACGGCCAGACCGTCGGCAAGCGCGTGATGTCCCTGCGGGTGGCGATGCTCAACGACGGCAGCGTTCCCGACAGCAACGCGGCGCTCTCCCGCGCCGCCGTCCTGTGGATCCCCACGCTGGTCTGCTGCTTCTGCATCTGGCCGCTGGTCCTGATCGTCACCATGCTCACCGACAAGCCCTACCGCCAGGCCCTCCACGACAAGGTGGCCAAAACGGTGGTGGTCTCCGCCGGCTGACCACCCCGCACGACGAAGGGCCCGCAGCGGGTACACACCCGCCGCGGGCCCTTCCGCGTGCCTAGGCCTCCACTTCGAGGCGCAGCCGGGAGGTCAGTGGCGGGCCGGGGCCTCGGCGGGGAGGGGTTCCGGGCGGCGGGGTTCCGGGATGCGGGCGGCGGTGGCCGGCGCGGGGGGTGCGGTGCGCTTGGGGGAGGGGGCGGTGAGGGCCACCAGGAGGCCGAGGCAGAGGGCGGCGGCGGAGATGACGGCGATCCCGAGGCTCGTGCTGGTCTGCGAGAGCAGCAGCATGGCGATCGTCGACACGATGACGGTGGCGGACCCGTAGGCGAGCTGTGCGGCAGTGGGACGCGGCATGGCGGTTCCGTCCTCAAGGCATCGGAGGGGGAGTCTGCTCAACTCGTCGCTCTGTCAAGTGACTCTACGACGGTGGATTCCCGAGCGGAACCGGCGGTAAGCGTGACCTAACCCACGGTGCCGGAGCACGGGGGGCGCACGGGGTCATTCCGCACGCCGGTGGGAGGAGTTGACGCGCCCTGGGGCCGGCCGGGGTCGTCACCCTGGCAGGGCCATGACGAGGGCATTCGGGAGGCGTTCCTCCGGAACGGTGCCGAACGTCCGAAATGCGGAACGGTCGTCCCGCATAGTGCACTTGACCGGAGCAAGTCAAGGTCTGTCTTTTCTAGCGGGACTCCGGTCGAATGACGTCACTTGAGACGCGTGCTGCGCCGGAACGACCCCTCACCTTCGATCCGTGCGAGCGGCCGCGGGAGGGGAACTACATCAAGTGAGCACGAACACCGCCTCGAAGAGGCGAGCATTCCGCGCAGCCGCGGTCACCGTGACCATGGCCGCGTGTGCTGCTACCGCCGGTGCGTACACCACCATGGCGCAGGCCGACTCCCACCAGAGCGCTCCCAAGGCGCGCGCTGCTGCTGCCGCCGTGCAGCAGGCCGGGACTCAGAAGGACTCGCACAACCTGCCGGGTCCGTTCACCAAGCAGCAGGACCAGGCCCGCAAGGCCGCCCTGGAGTCGGTGCTCTCCGGCGAGAAGCCGGTGGAGACCCGCAACGGCTCCAAGGTCGTCAAGCTGAGCGACCGCAAGTACGTGGAGCTCGACCGCACCCGGACCGACTCGATCTTCACGATCCTGGTCGACTTCGGCAAGAAGGTCGACAACACGACCATGTTCGACCCGGACGGCGACGGCCCGCTGCCCCCCGTCAAGAAGTACGGCGGCGACCCGGGCCCGGCGCACAACGAGATCGCGCAGCCGGACCGCAAGCAGGACAACAGCACCGCCTGGCGCAAGGACTACAACCGCCAGTACTTCCAGGACCTGTACTTCGGCTCGCACGAAGGCTCCCTGAAGTCGTACTACGAGAAGACCTCCTCGGGCCGCTACTCGGTCACCGGCCAGGTCCAGGACTGGGTCAAGGTCCCGTACAACGAGGCCCGCTACGGCTCGAACTACTGCGGCCAGACCAACTGCGCCAACGTCTGGGACACCGTCCGTGACGGCGTGACCGCCTTCTACAACAAGCAGAAGGCCGCCGGCAAGACCGACGCCCAGATCAAGACGATGCTCGCGAAGTACGACAAGTGGGACCGTTACGACCACGACGGCGACGGCAACTTCAACGAGCCCGACGGTTACATCGACCACTTCCAGATCGTCCACGCGGGCGAGGACGAGTCGGCCGGCGGCGGCGTGCAGGGCCCCAACGCCCTGTGGGCGCACCGCTGGTACGCCTACGGCACCGACGCCGGTTCCACCGGCCCGACGGGCAACAAGGCGGGTGGCACCCAGATCGGCAAGACCGGCATCTGGGTCGGCGACTACACCATGCAGCCCGAGAACGGCGGCCTCGGCGTCTTCGCGCACGAGTACGGCCACGACCTCGGCCTGCCGGACGAGTACGACACCACCGGTGGCGGCGACAACTCGGTCGGCTTCTGGTCGCTGATGTCGGCCGGTTCCTGGCTCGGCATGGGCAAGGACTCCATAGGTGACATGCCCGGCGGCATGAATGCCTGGGACAAGTACCAGCTGGGCTGGCTGAACTACGACAAGGCCAAGGCCGCGACGAAGTCCACCCACAAGCTGGGCCTCGCCGAGTACAACACCAAGAACAAGCAGGCGCTGCTCGTCACGCTGCCGAAGAAGAAGGTCACCACCACGATCGTCGCGCCCGCCGCGGGCTCGAAGCAGTGGTGGAGCGGCATGGGTGACAACCTGCAGAACACCCTCACCCGCTCGGTCGACCTGACCGGCAAGGCGAAGGCCACCCTGTCCCTCAAGGGCTGGTGGGACATCGAGAAGGACTACGACTTCCTCTACACCGAGGTCTCGACGGACGGCTCCAACTGGACCGCCCTCGACGGCACGGCCAACGGCAAGGCGCTCCCGCGTGACGCCGCCAACAAGCCGGCCCTGACCGACGTCTCCGGCGCCTGGCAGAACCTGAGCTTCCCGCTCGACGCCTACAAGGGCAAGAAGGTCAGCATCCGCTTCCGCTACGCCACCGACGGCGGCGCGGGCGGCAAGGGCTTCACCGCCGACTCGATCAAGGTCGTCGCCGACGGCAAGACCCTGTTCACCGACGGTGCCGAGAACGGTGCCAACGGCTGGACCGCCAAGGGCTACACCGCCATCGCCGGCAGCTTCACCAAGTCCTACGCGCAGTACTACCTGGCCGAGAACCGCCAGTACACCTCGTACGACAAGACCCTCAAGGTCGGCCCGTACAACTTCGGCTTCGCCAGCAAGCCCAGCTGGGTCGAGCACTACGCGTACCAGAACGGCCTGCTGGTCTGGCTGTGGGACACCTCGCAGAAGGACAACAACACCAGCGTCCACCCGGGCGAGGGCCTGATCCTTCCGATCGACGCGCACGCGCGTCCGATGAAGTGGTCCGACGGCACGCTCATGCGCAACAAGATCCAGCCGTTCGACGCCGCGTTCAGCAAGTTCGACACCAAGGCGTTCACGCTGCACAAGGCCGACAAGGGCACCCGCATCGGCGCCCACAAGGGTGTTCCGGTCTTCAACGACCACACGGGCACCTACTGGTACGCCGAGAACGGCACGGGCAGTGTCAAGACCACTGACACCAACACCAAGATCTCGATCGTGAACCAGCCGGTCTCCGGCGACACGATCACCGTCTCGGTGGCCCCGGCCAAGTAAGGCCCAGTAAAACCGCAGGTCAAAGCATGATCGGCCGTCGCCCTCTAGCGGGCGGCGGCCGATCGCGTTTAGATGCCTGGTGCGCGGTGCTTATTGACACCCGCATCAACTCCATCTCACGGGGGAGACGAAAGGCATGCCCGGCGGAGGTTTCGTCAAGCTTCCGGGAGGGAGCGTCGTGGTGGCGCTCACCCTCCCCAGACCGCCCGGCGGACCGGCCGCCGAGTGCGGCAGCGTCCGCGTGCTCGTGCACGCCGTGAACCGGGCCCGCGCCCTGACCAGGCTGCGGAACCTCGGGATGCGGGCCGTGTACCTGCGCGGGAACGCCGAACCGCCGACACCGGACGAGGTGACGGCGGTCCTGCACCATCCCGACGGCCTGCTCTGGCGCCGCGCGGCGGCCGTACCGCCGCCGGGCGCCGCCCAGGAGCTGTGGCACCCGATACGCGCGCTGCTGCGGAGCTGAGGGGCAGCCGGGCGGGCCCCGGGGGCCTTCGCCCGGCCGGCGGGCCTCACGGGGCCCGTGAGGCCGCTGTGAGGCCGCTGTGGGGCCCCGCGGCCCCCGGCTAGGCCGTCCGGACCACCGGGGTGCCGGAGAGCGTCACGCCCGCCTCCCGCAGCTCCGCCAGGGCCCGCTCGGTGGTGTGCGGGGCCACGCCCGCGGTCAGGTCCAGCAGCACCTGCGTGGTGAAGCCGGCGGCGGCCGCGTCCAGGGCGGTGGCCCGCACGCAGTGGTCCGTGGCGATGCCGACCACGTCCACCTCCGCCACGTCGTGGGCGCGCAGCCAGTCGGCCAGGGCGGTGCCGTTCTCGTCGGCGCCCTGGAAGCCGCTGTACGCCGCCTCGTACGCGCCCTTGTCGAAGACCGCGGCCACGGCCCCGGAGGCGACCGCGGGGGCGAAGTTCGGGTGGAAGCCCACGCCCTCGGTGCCGGCGACGCAGTGCACCGGCCAGGAGGTCTCGTAGTCGGGGGCGGCCGGCGGGTGCGCGAAGTGGGCGCCCGGGTCGATGTGGTGGTCGCGGGTGGCGACCACGTGCCGGTAGCCGGGGCCGGCGCTCTGGCCGATCAGCTCGGTGATGGCCGCGGCGACGTCGGCGCCGCCCGGGACCGCGAGGCTGCCGCCCTCGCAGAAGTCGTTCTGGACGTCCACGACGATCAGTGCGCGGTGCATGTGCGCGGTCCTTACGTAGGAGTGGCGGTGGGCGGGCCGGGGCCGGGGTCGGGTCCTGCGGGGGCCTTTCCCCGCCCCGCCCCGGTCCGAACCGGCTCCCGGCCCGGAGGTCAGGCGTACTCGGTGGGGATGACCGGCTCGCCGCGCGAGAGCTGGATGGCGGACATCGGGAGCCCGGCGAGGGCGCTGCGGTGGCGGTCGCGGGCGGCCTCCAGCGGCTCGCGGGCCACCACCTCGCCGCCCTTCACCAGCTCGACCAGCAGCTGGCCCCCGGCCAGCGCGGCCGGCACCGCCCCGGTGCCCACCACCTCGGCCTCCGCCACGCCCTCCGCGTCCCGCCGCCGGGCCGCCCACTTGCGGCCGCCCTGCGAGCTCTTGCCGCCCAGCGACTTCTTGGCCACCGGCACCAGGGGCGCCTTCGGGTCGGCCGAGGCGGCCCGGGCCACCAGCTTGTAGACCATCGAGCAGGTCGGGTGCCCGCTGCCGGTGACCAGCTGGGTGCCCACGCCGTACGCGTCCACCGGCGCCGCGGCCAGCGAGGCGATGGCGTACTCGTCCAGGTCGGAGGTGACCACGATCTTGGTGCCGGTGGCCCCCAGCTCGTCCAGCTGCTGCCGTACCCGGTGCGCCACCAGCAGCAGGTCGCCGGAGTCGATCCGGACCGCGCCCAGACCGGTGCCGGCCACCTCGACGGCGGTGCGGACCGCCTCCGCCACGTCGTACGTGTCCACCAGGAGGGTGGTCCCGCTGCCCAGCGAGGCCACCTGCGCCGTGAACGCGTCGCGCTCGGTGTCGTGCAGCAGGGTGAAGGCGTGCGCGCTGGTGCCGACCGTCGGGATGCCGTACCGGAAGCCCGCCGCCAGGTCCGAGGTAGAGGTGAAGCCGCCCACGTACGCGGCCCGGGCCGAGGCCACCGCCGCCAGCTCGTGGGTGCGCCGGGCGCCCATCTCGATCAGCGGCCGGCCGCCGGCCGCCGCGGACATCCGGGAGGCCGCCGCGGCGATCGCCGAGTCGTGGTTGAGGATCGAGAGGATCACCGTCTCGAGCAGCACGCACTCGGCGAAGCTGCCCTCCACCCGCAGCACGGGCGAGCCGGGGAAGTACACCTCGCCCTCGGGGTAGCCCCAGATGTCCCCCGAGAAGCGGTACGAGGCCAGCCAGTCGAGGGTCCGGGCGTCCACCACGGACCGCTCCCGCAGGAACTCGAGCACCGCCGGGTCGAAGCGGAAGTTCTCCACCGCGTCCAGCACCCGCCCGGTGCCCGCGAGCACTCCGTACCGGCGCCCCTCCGGCAGCCGGCGGGTGAACACCTCGAAGACGGAGCGGCGGTCGGCCGTGCCGTTGGCCAGTGCGGCCTGCAGCATCGTGAGCTCGTAATGGTCCGTGAAGAGAGCTGTCGACGGCACATCCACCGGCAGTCCCAGGTCCGCAGGGTTCATGCCACGGATGCTATCCCACATTTCGTCAAACTGACGAGATGTGGGGGTCCGTTTGTGCGACCACCCCGTCACGGTGGCAGCATGGGACGAGTGAGTGTTGCTCCCATTGAGATCGAACGCACCGAGTCCGCCGAAGAGACCCATGCGGTCCCCGAACCGGACGTCCCCTGGGTGACCCTGGTGCACAACGACCCGGTCAACCTCATGAGCTACGTGACCTACGTCTTCCAGGCCTACTTCGGCTACTCCAAGGACAAGGCGCACAAGCTGATGCTGGACGTCCACCACAAGGGGCGGGCGGTGGTGTCGAGCGGTTCCCGAGAGGAAATGGAGCGCGACGTGCAGGCCATGCACGGGTACGGCCTGTGGGCGACCCTGTCGCAGGACCGCGGCTGATGGCCGCGCACCCGGGCACCTTCGTGCCCCTCAAGGGCGGCGGCGCCGCCGTCGCGCTGGACGAGATCGAGATCTCGATCCTGCGCTCCCTCGCGGTCCAGCTGCTGGAGCTGATCGGCCCCGGCGACGAACCGGCCGAGGACGCCGACCCGCTGGCCGTGCTCTTCGCCGAGGGCCCCACCGAACCGCCCAAGGACCCGGCGCTGGCCCGGCTCTTCCCCAGCGCGTACGAGGCCCCCGGCGGTCCCGTCGAGGGCGAGGACCCGGCCGAGCTGCGCGCCCGGTCGGGGGAGTTCCGCCGCTTCACCGAGAACGACCTGCGCACCCGCAAGCGGGAGGACGCCCTGGCGGTGGTCCGCAGCCTGGACGCGCTCAGCCCGGGCGGCGACGGCGGGGCCGTGCTGGAGCTGACCGGCGAACTGCCGCGGCGCTGGCTCGGCGCCCTCAACGACCTCCGGCTGACCATCGCGGCCCGGCTGGAGATCACCGCGGACGACGAGACGGGGGAGCTGTACCGGCTGCCGGACGAGGATCCGCGCAAGCCGATGGTGATGGCCTACCTGTGGCTCGGCGGGCTCCAGGAGACCCTGGTCGACACCCTGATGTCCTGATCGGGCCGCCCCGTGTTGGCCTGACTGGTACCGATTTGAGCCTCCGCTGAGGTGTTCGCTCAGCGGAGCCTCAAATCCGGATAACGATCAGATCACTGGGATGTGCCCGCATGTCCCCATCCGGACCTTTGTGTCCGGATTTTTTTGTGGCCGGCGTCCCCTTCGTCCCGATCGATCACTGTGACGGCCGTGATAAATCTTCACGACCGCCGGCGGGACACCACCCCTGTCTCCGTGGCGGCGCTTCGGGCCGACTGATCGTCGGCGTGCACTCCATTTCCGTATCCGGGGGGATCGAGGACCCGATCCGCAGCCGTTCTCAGGCGCGGGTCGAGCATGGAGAAAGGCGCACCACCATGACCTCAGTGCAGGTCGAAGAGCAGCACGACGGCAATGAGGCCGGTTCCGCGGCGGACGCCGCCGGGGGCGAGGGATACCACCGCGCACTCGGCGCCCGCCAGATCCAGATGATCGCGATCGGCGGTGCCATCGGCACCGGCCTCTTCCTGGGCGCGGGCAAGGCCATCGCCAAGGCCGGCCCCAGCCTGATCCTGGCCTACGCCATCGCGGGCCTGGTCATCTTCTTCATCATGCGGGCCCTGGGCGAACTGCTCATGTACCGGCCGGTGTCGGGCTCCTTCTCGGACTACGCCCGGGAGTTCGTCGGCCCCTTCGCCGGCTTCGTCACCGGCTGGACGTACTGGCTGTTCTGGGTGGTCACCGGCATCACCGAAGTGACCGCGGCGGCGCAGTACATGTCCTTCTGGACGCACGACAGCTTCCCGCAGTGGGCGTACGCGCTGATCTTCACCGTCATCCTGTACGGCGCGAACCTCATCTCCGTGAAGCTCTTCGGCGAGCTGGAGTTCTGGTTCTCGATGGTCAAGGTCACCGCCATCGTCGGCATGATCCTGATCTGCGCCGGCATCCTGACCGTCGGCTTCTCCGACGCCGCCGCCACCGCCTCGGTCTCCAACCTGTGGAGCGACCGCGGCTTCTTCCCGCACGGCATCGGCAACACCCTGATGACCCTGCAGATCGTGATGTTCGCCTTCCTCGCCGTCGAGCTGGTCGGCGTCACCGCCGGCGAGTCCAAGGACCCCGAGAAGACCCTCCCCAAGGCCATCAACACCGTGCCGTGGCGGATCGCCGTCTTCTACGTCGGCGCGCTGATCATGATCCTCTCGGTCATCCCGTGGTCGAACTTCCAGCCGGGCGTGAGCCCCTTCGTGCTCGCCTTCGAGAAGATGGGCCTGGGCGTCGGCGCCGCCATCGTCAACTTCGTCGTGCTGACCGCCGCGCTCTCCTCCTGCAACTCGGGTATGTACTCCACCGGCCGCATGCTGCGCGACCTCGCGCAGAACGGCCAGGGCCCCAAGATCTTCACCAAGCTCACCAAGAGCGGCACCCCGCTGGTCGGCACCACCTTCTCCGCAGCCCTCATGCTCGTCGGCGTCTGGATCAACTACGTCGCCCCCGGTAAGGCCTTCGACTACGTCGTCTCCTTCGCCACCATCTCCGGCATGTGGGCCTGGATCATGATCCTGGTCTGCCAGATCCGCTACCGCGCCAAGTCCGACCGCGGCGAACTGCCGAAGTCCCCCTTCCGGGCCCCCGGCGCCCCCTGGTCCAGCTGGTTCGCCCTGCTCTTCATCGGCATGGTGATCGTGATGATGGGCGTGGACAAGGACGCCCGCGTCTCCCTCTACTGCGCACCCGCCTGGGGGCTGCTGCTGGGCGTCGCCTACCTGGTCCTCAAGAGCCGCGACCCGAAGGCCGCCGCGTTCAACAAGCGCTGACCGGTTTCCCCGCGAACGGGCTCCCACAAGGGGTCTGTCCAGCATTCGGGCCGTTCCGTACCATCCGTCGGTACGGAACGGCCCGTCTGTCTATTCTGAGCCCCATGCTGACCCTCACCCAGGACCTGTACGACAAGATCGTCGCGCACTCCCGTCAGGACCACCCCGACGAGGCCTGCGGCGTGGTCGCCGGCCCGGCCGGCACCGGCCGCCCCGAGCGGTTCATCCCGATGCTCAACGCCGCGCGCTCGCCCACCTTCTACGAGTTCGACTCCGGGGACCTGCTCAAGCTCTACCGCGACATGGACGACCGGGACGAGGAGCCCGTCATCGTCTACCACTCGCACACCGCCACGCAGGCCTACCCCTCGCGCACCGACGTCACGTACGCGAACGAGCCCGAGGCCCACTACGTGCTGGTCTCCACGGCGGACACCGACGGCGCGGGGGAGTTCCAGTTCCGCTCCTTCCGCATCGTCGAAGGCGTCATCACCGAGGAAGAAGTCCAGGTCGTCGAGGCCTACTGACCACATCGTGAGCGGCGGACGTCCAGGATGTGGGATCACACTCCAAACGTGAGACCGGGAATCGTTAACATGACCGCATGGTTCCCCACGACGTGAGCATCGAGACGCCCGGCAGGCTGCTGCTCGTGGCGCGGCTGCACGTCGACCTGTGCCGCCTCGCCAGCGCGATCTGTCCCGCCGCCTGATCCCTGACCGAGCCGAGCCGATCCCCGATCGAGCCGAGCCGCACCACCCCCTTCCTCGCGCGGGGGCCGGCGCCGCGCGCCGCGCGCCCCCTCACGCACGCCACCGCACCACCGACTCACTGGAGCCCGCCATGGCCATCGAGGTCCGCATCCCGACCATCCTCCGCACCTACACCGACGGCGAGAAGGCCGTCTCCGGCCAGGGCGCCACGCTCGCCGACCTCTTCGCCGACCTCGAGACCCGCCACAAGGGCATCGAGGAGCGCATCGTCGACGGCGGCCAGCTGCGCCGCTTCGTGAACGTCTACCTCAACGACGAGGACGTCCGCTTCATCGACGGCATCGCCACCAAGCTCGCCGACGGCGACAGCGTGACGATCCTCCCGGCCGTGGCCGGCGGCTCCGTCTGATGCGTTACGACTCCCCGCTGGCGGCGGTCGGCAACACCCCGCTGGTCCGGCTGCCGCGGCTGTCCCCCTCGGAGGACGTGCGGATCTGGGCCAAGCTGGAGGACCGCAACCCGACCGGCTCCATCAAGGACCGCCCCGCGCTCCACATGATCGAGCAGGCCGAGAAGTCCGGCCGCCTGTACCCCGGCTGCACCATCCTGGAGCCGACCTCCGGCAACACCGGCATCTCGCTCGCGATGGCGGCCCGGCTCAAGGGCTACCGCATCGTGTGCGTCATGCCGGAGAACACCAGCCAGGAGCGCCGGGACCTGCTGGCCATGTGGGGAGCCGAGATCGTCTCCAGCCCGGCCGCGGGCGGCTCCAACACCGCGGTCCGGGTCGCCAAGGAGCTCTCCGCCGAGCACCCCGACTGGGTGATGCTCTACCAGTACGGCAACCCGGACAACGCGGGCGCCCACTACGCCACCACGGGCCCCGAGATCCTGGCCGACCTCCCCTCGATCACCCACTTCGTGGCGGGCCTGGGCACCACCGGCACCCTCATGGGCGTCGGCCGCTACCTCCGCGAGCAGGTCGAGGGCATCACGATCGTCGCCGCCGAACCCCGCTACGACGACCTGGTCTACGGGCTGCGCAACCTGGACGAGGGCTTCGTACCGGAGCTGTACGACGCCTCGGTGCTCACCACCCGCTTCTCGGTCGGCTCCGCGGACGCGGTCACCCGCACCCGCGAGCTGCTCCAGCAGGAGGGCATCTTCGCCGGCGTCTCCACCGGGGCCGCCCTGCACGCCGCCATCGGCGTCGGCAAGAAGGCCCTCAAGGCCGGGCAGTCGGCGGACATCGTCTTCGTGGTCGCCGACGGCGGCTGGAAGTACCTCTCCACCGGCGTCTACACGGCCGCCACCACCGAAGAGGCCATCGAAACCCTCCAGGGCCAGCTCTGGGCCTGAGCCTGCGGGCTCTCCTTTTCGGGGACGCGTGGGGCGCGGACCGGGCTCCGCGCCCCCGCGCTCCCCTCAGGCGAGGTGGCGGACCTGGTCCCACAGGGCCGGGTCCACCACCCCCACCCGCCGCCGGAACTCCCGCAGCGGCACCTCCCGCAGCTCGTCCGTCTCCAGGAAACTCGGCCGGCCGTGGGCGTCGCCCACCGTCCCCGGCGGCAGCGGGATCACCCCTGGCCGCTCGTCGTGGTACTTGCTGGTGATCTTCACGACCCGGGCCGTGTGCCCCCGCACCCCCAGCACCAGGCACGGCCGGTCCTTACGGCCCGGCCCGTCCTCGAACGGCACCGCCGCCCACCAGATCTCGGCCGGCCGCGGACCCGGCGCCGGCTCCGAACCCCGCCCCGGCCCGCGCACCGTACCCGCCGGCGGGCGCCCGGGACGCCGGCCCACCAGCACCGCCACCACCGCCAGCGCCACCAGCGCGGCCACCGCGGGCCACCAGGACGTGTCCATGGTCCGACGGTAACCGGCAGGTATGCAGACCGCCTGTACGGGGCATCGCTCCCCCGGGTGACACCGCAGGTGAGTTCGCCCACACAGGCCTGCCGCAGAGGAGCGACCGGCCCTTTCGCGCCTTACCTTTGACGCACGCACGGCCCCCGTCGCCCCCGCCGTCCCACGTCCACGGACCGTCCACGGAGGTTCCTGCTCCATGAAGCTCACCGTCGTCGGCTGCTCGGGTTCGTTCCCGTCCGCGGAATCGGCCTGCTCGAGCTACCTCGTCGAGGCCGACGGCTTCCGGCTGCTCCTCGACATGGGCAACGGCGCCCTCGGCGAGCTGCAGCGCCACATCGGCCTGTACGACCTGGACGCGATCTTCCTCAGCCACCTGCACGCCGACCACTGCATCGACATGTGCGCCTACTTCGTCGCCCGGTACTACCGGCACGAGGGCGGCCGGTGCGCCCCGATCCCCGTCTACGGCCCCGAGGGCACCGAGCAGCGGCTGACCACGGCCTACGAGGACGTACCGGACCAGCACTCCATGAGCGAGGTCTTCGACTTCCGCACCCTGGCGCCCGGCAGCTTCACCATCGGCCCCTTCCAGGTCCGCACCGAGCGGGTCAGCCACCCCGTCGAGGCCTACGGCATCCGGGTGGAACACGACGGCCGGTCGCTGGCCTACTCGGGCGACACCGGCACCTGCGAGGCGGTCGGCACCCTGGCCCGGGACACCGACCTCTTCCTCTGCGAGGCCTCCTTCACCCACGGCAAGGAGGACATCCCGGACCTCCACCTCAACGGCCTCGAGGCCGGCCGGTACGCCGAGCTGGCCGGCACCCGCCGCCTGGTCCTGACCCACATCCCGCCGTGGACCGACGCCGACCGCAACCTCGCCGACGCCCGGACGGCCTACTCCGGCCCGGTGGAACTGGCCCGCGCGGGCGCCGTGTACGAGATCTGAGGCGGCCGGTCAGCGGGACCGGCGACCCGAGAGGGCCATCCGGTTCCAGGTGTGCCGGCGGCCCCGGACCGCCACCGAGTACGCGTACATCAGCTCCGGATCGCACATCCCCGGCAGGTACGAGTCGCCGAAGTGGTGCGCGTCGAAGCCCGCCTCCTTGGCGTTCAGCGCCAGCTGCGGCACCACGTCCGCGTGCGCGCCCTCCTGGCTGGTGCCGATGGCGCCCATCACGATCGCCCCCGCGTCCTGCACGGCCGCCACCGCCTCGGCGGCCAGCTCCCGGGTCACCCCCGGCAGGGTCCCCGGCAGCGGCATGACCACCCCGTCCGCCCCGGCCTCCACCAGTGCCGTCAGCCGGCCCGTCGTCACCCGCTCCGGATACCCGGCGTGGTGCATCTTCCCCGACCACAGCGCCACCCCGTCCCCGAGACCGCGCCGCAGCTCCTCGGTCACCCGGGCCATCGCCGCGTACGACCCGCCGGTCCCCGGGTTCGCCGTGATGCACAGCATCGCCGCCCCCATCCCGATCAGCCGCTTGGCGTACTCGGGCTTCGCGCGCCGGATCTCCGGCACGTCGCCCGGCTCCAGGTTGACCGCCACCGGCCGGCCGATGACCTGCGCCAGCTCGGTAAAGGAGGCGAACTCGCCGAGCCCGGGCAGCCGCAGCCGCTCGCCGTCCCAGCCCCGCTCGATCAGGTTGAGCACCACGATGTCCGCCCCGAAGGCGGCCACCAGCTCGGCGTTGTGCACGCCCCGGCCGTCGGGGTGCGGCGAGAGCGCGGCCCGCTCCGCGAAGACCTCGGCCACCATGGTCCGGCCCTCGGCGGCGGCCACCGCCCGGGTCAGCGCCCGGCCGTGCAGCGCGGCCAGCTCGTCACGGTCCAGGTCGAGAATGCGCGTGTCGTTCATATATCGACCGTAAGGGCCGGAAAACGCCGAAGTCCCCGTCCTTCGTAAGGAAGGACGGGGACTTCGGACCCGACTTTCGCGGCGCCGGAGGGCAGGGGCCTACTTGGCCTCTTCCTTCTCCAGCTCGGCGAGCTCCTCGTCGGACTCACGGCCCGGCGTCGGCAGGTTGAACTTGGTGATGGCGAAGCGGAACACCACGTAGTAGACCGCGGCGAAGGCCAGGCCGATCGGGATGATCATCCACGGGTTGGTGGCGAGCTTCCAGTTGAGCAGGTAGTCGATCAGACCGGCCGAGAAGCCGAAGCCGTCGTGCACGCCCAGGCCCCAGGTGACGGCCATCGAGATACCGGTCAGCACCGCGTGGACCGCGTACAGCAGCGGGGCGAGGAAGAGGAAGGTGAACTCGATCGGCTCGGTGACACCGGTGACGAAGGAGGTCAGGGCCAGCGAGATCATCATGCCCAGGACGGCCTTGCGGCGCTCGGGGCGGGCGCAGTGGGCGATGGCCAGGGCGGCGGCCGGCAGGCCGAACATCATGATCGGGAAGAAGCCGGACATGAACTGGCCGGCCGTCGGGTCACCGGCGAAGAAGCGCGGGATCTCACCGGTCACGATCGAGCCGTCGGCCTTGGTGAAGGAACCGACCTGCTGCTGGAAGAACGTGTTGAGGAACTGGTGCATGCCGACCGGGATCAGACCGCGGTTGAAGACACCGTAGATGCCGGCGCCGACCGAGCCGAGGCCCATCAGCCAGTCACCGAAGTTCGTCAGCGCGTCGCCGACCGGGCCCCAGGCGAGACCGAAGACCACACCGAAGACCGTGCCGATGAAGGCCATCAGGATCGGGACCAGGCGGCGGCCGTTGAAGAAGCCGAGCCAGTCGACCAGGCGGGTCTTGTGGAACTTCTGCCACACGATGGCGGAGACCAGGCCGACGATGATGCCGCCGAGCACGCCCGGGTCCTGCGGCTTGCCGGCCGGCAGTGCGGCGGTGACGGATCCGTCCATCGGGAACGCGGTCAGCACGTTCTTGTAGACGAGGAAGCCGACGAGCGCGGCGAGGGCGGTGGAGCCGTCCGCCTTCTTGGCGTAACCGATGGCGACACCGACGCAGAAGAGCAGCGCGAGGTTGGAGAAGACCGCGCCACCGGCGGTGTTGAAGACCGAGGCGACCTTGCCCCAGTGGAGGCCGTCCTTGCCGAACACGTCGTCCTGGCCCAGGCGCAGCAGGATCGCTGCGGCGGGCAGCACGGCGACCGGGAGCTGAAGGCTCTTGCCGATCTTCTGCATGCCCGCCATCAGGCCGGCGCCCCGCTTCTTAGCGGGCGCGACCGCACTGGCCGTACTCATAACTTCCTCCAGAAGGCAAGGCGCCGCCAGAGGGATGACCTACGGGGGGACGGCGACGTCTCGGATTGGGGGCACGAGAGCACGGAACGGGCTCGCGTGGTCTACACCAATCGGTGGTGTAGACCAGTTGTAACACGGTGAGGGTTAGATAAGGAACCTTCGATAAACTGTGGTCTACACCACATCCGGGAACCGGGGCCGAAAGGCCTGATCCCGGGCCCGGGGCCCCACTTGCCACCCGCCCGCGCCACCCCCGACGCCCCCGCCGGCGGGCATGACGAAGGCCCCCGGACAAGGAATCCGAGGGCCTTCGCGGCCGGGCCTTTCGGCCCGGCGGGGGAGCGGGGGCGCGCTACGCCTTGGTCACGTCCTTCTGCATCTGCTCGATCTCCTCGTCCGACTCGCGCCCCGGCGTCGGGATGTCGAACTTCGTGATCGCGAACCGGAAGATCACGTAGTACACCACCGCGAAGCACAGCCCGATCGGGATGATCAGCCACGGCTTCGTGGCGATGCTCCAGTTGATGACGTAGTCGATCAGGCCGGCCGAGAAGCTGAAGCCGTCGTGCACCCCCAGCGCCCAGGTCACCGCCATCGACACGCCCGTCAGCAGCGCGTGCACCGCGTACAGCAGCGGCGCCACGAACAGGAACGAGTACTCCAGCGGCTCCGTGATGCCGGTGACGAAGGAGGTCAGGCCCACCGACAGCATCAGGCCGCCGACCTCCTTGCGGCGGGCCGGCTTCGCGCAGTGCGTGATCGCCAGCGCCGCGGCCGGCAGCGCGAACATCATGATCGGGAAGAACCCGCTCAGGAACTGGCCCGCGTCCGGGTCCCCGTTCAGGAACATGTTGATGTCGCCGTGCACCACCGTGCCGTCCGACTTCGTGTAGCTGCCGAACTGGAACCAGATGGGCACGTTCAGGAACTGGTGCAGGCCGATCACCAGCAGCGCGCGGTTCGCCACGCCGAACACGCCCGCACCCCACGCACCCAGCCCCACCAGCCAGTCGCTGAAGCTCTCCAGCGCGTCGCCGATCGGCGGCCAGATCCACAGGCACAGCACCGCGAACCCGATCGCCACGAACGACATGATGATCGGCACCAGCCGCCGGCCGTTGAAGAAGCCCAGCCAGTCCACCAGCTTCACCCGGTGGTACCGCTGCCAGAACCACGCCGCCAGCAGCCCCATCACGATGCCGCCGAACACCCCCGGGTTCTGGTACGTGAAGCCCGTCACCGAGAAGTCCGGCGCCTGGCAGCCCGCCGCGACCGCCTTCGCGCCCTCCGTGCAGTCCTTCGGGAACTTGTGCAGCACCCCGAAGTACACGAGGAAGCCGGCCACCGCCGCCAGCGCGGTCGAACCGTCCGCCTTCTTGGCCATGCCGATCGCGACACCGATGCAGAACAGCAGCGGCAGGCCCAGGCTCCCGTCCAGCAGCGCACCACCCGCGCCGGACATCACCTTCGCGACGTTCTGCCAGTCCAGGCCGTCCTTGCCGAAGACGTCGTCCTGACCCAGCCGGTTCAGGATGCCCGCCGCCGGCAGCACGGCGATCGGCAGCTGGAGGCTCCGGCCCATCTTCTGAAGGCCCTGGAAGAGGCCGTTCCACCACTTCGGCTGCGGTGCCGCCGCCGCACTGGTCGCGCTCATGGCGTCCTCCCTGCCGTCGCCGGGTTTGGCGAGGGCCGCTCACTGGTGTAGACCAGTTGTCGATAGCGATGAGAGCGGGCCCGCCGAGGCGGTCCGCCGCTGATCGTCATCATTCGGCAGGACCCGCGCTACCGCGCGCGTAACTGGTCCAACCGTGCGTTACCGTGACAAAGCGGATGCGCACGCGCACCCACCGGTACGCCTGCCGCCGCCGAGACTCGTTCCTTGAAAGACACAGGGAGAAGGACATGGCCACCAAGGCTGAGAAGATCGTCGCCGGGCTCGGCGGTATCGAGAACATCGAAGAGGTCGAGGGCTGCATCACCCGCCTCCGCACCGAGGTCGTCGACCCGTCCAAGGTCGACGAGGCCGCCCTCAAGGCCGCCGGCGCCCACGGCGTCGTCAAGATGGGCACCGCGATCCAGGTCGTCATCGGCACCGACGCCGACCCCATCGCCGCCGACATCGAAGACATGATGTGAGTCGAGCCCCCCGGCTCACGGAGTGAGCGGAGCCGGCGGCCGCACCACCGGCCCCCGGCCCCGCCACCCCTCACTCATCCGTACGAAGGCCCCGCCCCGGCACCACCCGGGCGGGGCCCTCGTCGTCAACGGCTACGCTCGACCCATGTCTCGCATCGACGGCCGCACCCCCGAACAGCTCCGCCCCGTCACCATCGAACGCGGATGGAGCAAGCACGCAGAGGGCTCCGTCCTCATCTCCTTCGGCGACACCAAGGTCTTCTGCACCGCCTCCTTCACCGAAGGCGTCCCCCGCTGGCGCAAGGGCAGCGGCGAAGGCTGGGTCACCTCCGAATACTCGATGCTGCCCCGCTCCACCAACACCCGCGGCGACCGCGAATCCGTCCGCGGCAAGATCGGCGGCCGCACCCACGAGATCTCCCGCCTCATCGGCCGCTCCCTGCGCGCCGTCATCGACTACAAGGCCCTCGGCGAGAACACCATCGTCCTCGACTGCGACGTCCTCCAGGCCGACGGCGGCACCCGCACCGCCGCCATCACCGGCGCCTACGTCGCCCTGGCCGACGCCATCGCCTGGGGTCAGCAGAAGAAGCTCATCAAGGCCGGCCGCAAGCCCCTCACCGGCACTGTCGCCGCCGTCTCCGTCGGCATCGTCGACGGCACCCCCCTCCTCGACCTCTGCTACGAGGAGGACGTCCGCGCCGAGACCGACATGAACGTCGTCTGCACCGGCGACGGCCGCTTCGTCGAGGTCCAGGGCACCGCCGAGGGCGAGCCCTTCGACCGCAAGGAGCTCAACGCCCTCCTCGACCTCGCCGCCGGCGGCTGCGCCGACCTGGAAGCCCTCCAGCTCCGGGCCCTCGGCACCCTCGGCGACTGACGCAACCGGCGCCCCCCGCCCCGGCGTCTTGACGGACACGGGCGCACGGACCGAAGCTTCGGCCCAGTGCGCCCTTCCGTGCACACCGACCGGGGGGACCTGATGACCACGCGCCACCGCCGCAGCACCGCCCTCGCCGTCGCCGCCCTCCTGGCGGTGCCGGCCCTGGGCGCCTGCGACGCGATCAACACGGCCATGGACTGCGCCAAGACCGCCGTCGCCATCACCGACGCGGTGAACGACCTCCAGCAGGCCGTCTCCCAGGCCGGCAACAGCCCCCAGGACGCGCAGAACGCCCTCAACCAGATCGACCAGAGCCTCAAGCAGATCGGCGACAACACCGACAACGCCGACCTCGGCAAGGCCATCGACGACATGACCGCCGGCGTCACCAACGTCCGCACCGCCATCCAGAACGGCAACCCCACCCCCGACGTCACCCCCATCGCCGACGCGGCGGGCGAGATCACCAAGGTCTGCACGCCGGGCTAGGGCGGTCCGGCGGGCCCCGGCGGGGCGGGTGGTGCGGGCGGGTCCGGATAATCGAGGTATGACCCGCCTCATCCTCGCCACCCGCAACCAGGGCAAAGTCACCGAACTCCGCGCCATCCTGGCCGACGCCGGACTGCCCCACGAACTCGTCGGCGCCGACGCCTACCCGGAGATCCCCGACGTCAAGGAGACCGGCGTCACCTTCGCCGAGAACGCCCTCCTCAAGGCCCACGCCCTTGCCCAGGCCACCGGCCTGCCGGCCGTCGCCGACGACTCCGGCCTCTGCGTGGACGTCCTGAACGGCGCCCCCGGCATCTTCTCCGCCCGCTGGGCCGGCACCCACGGCGACGACCAGGCCAACCTCGACCTGCTCCTCGCCCAGCTCGGCGACATCGCCGCCCCGCACCGCGGCGCGCACTTCTTCTGCGCCGCGGCCCTTGCGTTGCCGGACGGTACGGAGCGCGTGGTGGAGGGCCGCCTCCTCGGCACCCTCCGCGACACCCCCGCCGGCGCCGGCGGCTTCGGCTACGACCCGATCCTCGAGCCCCTGGGCGAGTCCCGCACCTGCGCCGAACTGACCGCCGCCGAGAAGAACGCCATCTCCCACCGAGGCCACGCCTTCCGCGGCCTGATCCCAGTGATCCGGGAGCTCCTGGGCTGACCGGACCGGATACGCCGAAGGGCCTGCGAATCTTGGATTCGCAGGCCCTTCTCGGGTGCGGCCGGTGGGATTCGAACCCACACGGGATTTCTCCCAAGGGCTTCTAAGGCCCTCTTGGCTACCAGTTACAACACGACCGCGTGTGCCGCTGTAATGGTAGCGGTACTGCCTGAGTGTGACGACGTGCTCTCACTCGCCTCGACTTCGTGCACCTCCGCGGCACCATGTCGTCGTGATCGCATGGCAGTTGGGGCACAACAGGCGGAGGTTTTCCCTCCGGTCGTCGCTCCAGTCGCCGCTGACGTGGTCGACCTCCAGCGTCATCGGCCGGCCCCGCCATTCGGGGGCGGATCCGCACCCCGTGCAGCGTTCGGGCCGGCCGACCTCCCTGAGAGCACGTCTGAGGGTGGCAGTCCGGGTTCGTTTCGATCCGTCGTGCCGCACCAGCACCTCATCGGCCGGCCTGCCCTGTGTCGGGCCGGGCTTTCCGCGCGCGTGGGCCTGGCCCAGGAAGTGGGACGTGTCGATGGCGTTGTCGGCGACGCAGGTTCGCAGCCACGCGCGGCTTCCGCCGCTGTCCGGCAATCCGAGGCGGCGAAGCGTTGCGGCGATGCTCAAGGACGCGGCCACTGCCTCCCGAACCGTCCCGGGCGCCGGGCCCCACCGCGCGCTCACCGCCGTCCCTTGCCGCGGCCGCGGTAGGTGTCCGTGGTCGAATGGCAGTTGGGGCACAGGAGCTGGAGGTTCTCGCGCCGGTTGTCCCGCCAGTCGCCGTTGATGTGGTCGACTTCCAGGGGGAGCGGCTCGCCGAGCCAGACGGCCTCGATGCCGCAGTCGGCGCAGCGGTCATCGACGCCCGTCTCCAGCAGAGCCCTGCGCAGTCGGGCGCCCGGCACGCGCCGGGCGTGGGGTGACTCGTCGGCGAGGAGGATCTCGTCCGCGGAGCGGCGCCGCCGCGCGTCCTGCATGCGGCCGCGCGAAGGCCTGGGCTGCGCGAAGTGCGAGGTGTCTATCTCGAAGGACTTCACCTTGCGGCTGATGTGGGTGTGGTGGCCGCCGACGGTGTCCAGGCCTATGCGGCGCAGCACCTCGTTGATCGATGTCGAGGCGGCCACCGCCTCCGCCAGGACTTCGCGGGTCCATTTCTCGCCGGTCTCGCGGGTGAAGTGAGAGGTGTCCACGCCCAGCTTCCGCATGCGGTCGTGGAGGTAGCGGCGGGATCCAGTCTTGGGGTCCACGCCCAGGCGGGTCAGGCATTCGGTCAGGTTGCGGGAGGCGGCGGCCGCCTCTGCCAGGCGGGGCTTCGTGTAGGGGCTGGTCGGCATCTCGTGCTCCGTTCGGGCGCGCATTCGGCGCTCGGAAGGAGTAACGAACCGATAGTCGGACGGTTACGCCGGGTGTACGGAAAGGCCCGCACGGTCACTGACCGTGCGGGCCCTCCCGGAGGATCCGTCAGATGCCCAGGTCCTTGATGATCTTGGCTACGTGGCCGGTGGCCTTGACGTTGTAGAGGGCTCGCTCGACCTTGCCCTCCTCGTCGACGATGACCGTGGAGCGGATGACGCCCGTCACCGTCTTGCCGTACAGCTTCTTCTCGCCGAAGGCGCCGTAGGCCGTCAGGACCTCCTTCGACGGGTCGCCGACCAGGGTGACCTTCAGGTGCTCCTGTTCGCGGAACTTGGCCAGCTTCTCCGGCTTGTCGGGGGAGACGCCGATGACGTCGTAGCCCGCCTGGGCCAGGACGGCCAGGTTGTCGGTGAAGTCGCAGGCCTGCTTCGTGCAGCCGGGGGTCAGGGCGGCCGGGTAGAAGTAGACGATCACCTTGCGGCCCTTGTGGTCGGCGAGGGAGACCGCGTTGCCGTCCGCGTCGGGCAGGGAAAAGGCGGGGGCGGTGTCGCCCGGCTGGAGTCGCTCGCTCATGTCCTCAAGTCTCCTCGGGAGGGGATCCGTACGGCACGAGCGTAAGCTGACAGACTGTCCATGCCGGACTACGCCCACCCACGACCACCACGGAGGCAGCGCGGTGTCGGATGTCAGGACCCCCGCCCAGATCGAGGCGGACATCATCCGCAGGCGCGAATCGCTCGCGGAGACGCTGGACGAGATCGGGGTGCGCATGCACCCGAGGACGATCGTGGGTGACGCCAAGGCGCGGGTGGCCTCGACGGTCGACCAGACCGCCGGGCGGGCCTTCGTCGCGGTGAACCGCGTGGTCACGGACCTGAAGTCCGGCCTGCGGCACGAGGACGGCGCGCCCCGCCTGGAGCGGCTGGTGCCGGTGGCGATGCTCGCGGTGGGCGTCGTCGGGCTGTTGGCCCTGTCGACCCGGCGCAAGCGCTGATGACCCTGCGGGGTGCCCGGCGCGGGCCGGCAGGTAGGTTCTGGGTGTGAGCGAGAACCCCACCCACGACAAGCTGCCCATCCGGATGCTGCACGACCGCGTGCTCGTCAGGTCCGATTCGCCGGAGGGCGAGCGGCGGTCCGGCGGTGGCATCCTCATCCCCGCGACGGCCGCGGTGGGCAAGCGGCTGGCCTGGGCCGAGGTGGTCGCGGTCGGACAGAACGTCCGGACCGTGGAGCCGGGTGACCGGGTGCTGTACGACCCGGAGGACCGGGCCGAGGTCGAGGTGCGGGGCGCGACGTACGTGCTGATGCGCGAGCGGGACCTGCACGCGGTGGCGGCGGAGCGGCTGGAGGGGTCCGAGGACTCCACGGGGCTGTACCTGTAGCCGCCTGCGAAGGCGTACGAAGGGCCGGTGACGGGTGTCACCGGCCCTTTGCCGTTCCTTTGCTACGGTGGTGGGGAACCCGACGAGACGCGCCGTACCGGGCAGGCAAAGACGACGCACCCCGTTCGCTCTCGTCCCGGAGGTGCCGTCATGGCCTGGGTTCTTCTTCTCGTCGCCGGTCTGCTCGAGGTCGGCTGGTCGATCGGCATGAAGTTCACCGAGGGGTTCACGCGGCTGTGGCCGAGCGTGTTCACCGGTGCGGGGATCGTGGCCAGCATGGTGCTGTTGTCGTACGCCGCGAAGACCCTGCCGATCGGTACGGCCTACGGCGTGTGGGTCGGGATCGGTGCGGCGGGGGCGGCGGTGCTCGGCATGGCCGTGCTGGGTGAGCCGGTGACCGCCGCCCGGATCTTCTTCATCTGTCTGCTGCTGGTGGCCGTGGTCGGCCTGAAGGCGACCTCGGGGCACTAGGGCGTGTCCTAGGGCCGCTAGCCCGGGGTGGGGCCGGTGGTGCCGCCCCGGCTGCCGCCTCCCTGGGTGCCGGTGGTGCCGCCGCGGGTGCCGCCGGTGGTCCCTCCGGTGGTGCCGCCGCCGTCGGTGGTGCCGCCGGTGTCGGTCTCGCCCCCGGTGGTGCCGCCGTCGGTGGTGCCGCCCTGGGTCTGGCCGTTGGTGCCGTTCGTGCCGTTGGTGGTGCCGGTGTTCGTGCCGGCGTTGGTGTTGCCGCCCTGCTGCTGGCCCTGGTTCTGGTTGCCGCCGCGGTTCCCGCCGTTCCCGTTGCCGCCGTTGCCGTTCCCGGCGTTGGTGTTGCCCTGGGTGCGGCCCTCGTCGCGGCCGGGGCCGCGGGTGCGGCTGGGCTCGACGGGCGGCGGGACGTAGGCGGCGCCGGGCTGGAGCTCGAGGTCGAAGTCCTGGGCCTCGCTGCCTTCGAGGGCGGCCTTGGTGTAGGCGGCCCAGATGCGGGCGGGGTAGCCGCCGCCGTTGATGCGGTCCTGGCCGAGGGCGCCGTAGAGGGGTTCGAGGGTGCCGGCGTCGGGGTCCTGGCCCATCACGGCGACGACGGTGGCGAGGTCGGGGGTGTAGGCGGCGAACCAGGCGGCCTTGTCGTCCTCGGCGGTGCCGGTCTTGCCGGCGGCGGGGCGGCCGGCGGCCTGGGCGGCGGTGCCGGTGCCGGATTCGACCACGCTCTCCAGCATGGAGGTGGTGGTGTCGGCGGCTTCCCGGGAGACGGCCTGGCGGGAGGTGCGCTTGGGGAGGGCGAGGGTGTCGCCGTCCGGGCTGCTGACCTTGTCGACGATGGTCCAGGGCGTGTAGCGGCCGTGGTCGGCGAGGGTGGCGTAGACCTGGGTCATGTCGAGGACGCTGGCCTGGAGGGTGCCGAGGGCCATGGCGGGGACGGCGTCGAAGGCCGGTACGTCCTTGGGCATGCCCATGTCGATGGCGGTCTGCTTGACCTCGTTGGTGCCGACGTCCACGGCCATCTGCGCGTACACGGTGTTGACGGAGTTGTTGGTGGCGCTGCGGACGGTGATGTCGCCGTAGGAGCGCTGGTCCTCGTTCTCCGGGGCGTAGGCGATGGCGGAGCCCTGGACGGGGCGTTCGTTGTCGCCGTTGTAGATCGTGTTGGGGGTGATGCGGCGGCCGTCCTGGGTGCGGGAGTCGTGCTGGACGGCGGCGGTGAAGACCAGCGGCTTGAAGGTGGAGCCGGGGGTGTAGTCGCGCCGGGTGGCGTTGTTGACGTACTGCTTGGTGTAGTCGATGCCGCCGTAGAGGGCGACGACCTTGCCGGTGGCGGGGTCGATGGAGGCGCCGCCGGCGCGGACGATGCGGTCCTTCTTGCGGTCGGGGTCGAGGTCGTCCATGAGCTTGTCCTGGACGGCGGCGACGAAGTCGTTCTGGCGGCGCTTGTCGATGGTGGTGGTGATCCGGTAGCCGCCGGCGGCGAGGTCGCTCTCGTCCAGGACCTTGTTGTTGAGCAGGTAGTCCTTGATGGTCTCGACGAGGTAGCCGCGCTGGCCGGACATGCCGGAGGGGGCGCGGACCTTGCCGGGCTCGGGGAACTTGGTCGCGGCGCGTTCGGCGGGGTCGAGCCACTTCTTCTTGACCATGCCGTCGAGGACGTAGTTCCAGCGGGCGAGGGCGCGGGGGCGCTGCTGGGGGTGGGCGACCACGTCGAAGGCGCTGGGGGAGTTGAGGAGGGTGGCGAGGTAGGCGCCTTCGGCGGTGCTGAGCTTGCTGACGTCCTTGCCGTAGTAGGCCTGGGCGGCGGCCTGGATGCCGTAGGCGTTGCGGCCGAAGTAGCTGGTGTTGAGGTAGCCCTCGAGGATGTCTTCCTTGGACTCTTCGCGACCGAGTTTGATCGCGATGAAGAACTCCTTGACCTTGCGCTTGATCGTCTGTTCCTGGCCCAGGTAGTAGTTCTTGACGTACTGCTGGGTGATGGTGGAGCCGGACTGCTTGCCCTTGCCGGTGACGGTGTTCCAGGCGGCGCGGAGCATGGCCTTGGGGTCGACGGCGCGCTCGGAGTAGAAGTCGCGGTCCTCGGCGGCCAGGACGGCCTCCTGGACGGTCTTGGGGACCTGGGAGAGCGGGACGTTCATCCGGTTGACCTCGCCGTCGCGGGCGAGCTGGGTGCCGTCGGAGTAGAGGAAGACGTTGCTCTGGGCGGTGGCGGCCTTGTTGGCGGCCGGGATGTCGACGATCAGGTAGCCGGCGACGAGCGCGCCGCCGAGGAGCAGGGCGAGCAGGAGCACGCCGCCGAGGACCATCCGCCAGGTGGGGAAGATCCGCCGCCAGCCGGTGCGCTTGCGCTTGCCGGTCCCCGGGGGGCGGCCGGGGGCGCCGGCGGGCGTGGGGTGGGCGGCCCGGTCGGGATCCCGGGGGGTCCAGCCCTGCGGCGGTGACTGGTCGCTCATGTCTGCAGGGACTCCTCGGCCGGACGGTCGTTCGCCCTGATGGGCGATATTTGCTGATCTGTACCCCATGGAACACCGTCGTGTGCCGGTCGGCCGATATTCGGTCGCGTGGGTCCCCCCGCCGCACTAAGCTCGCTCGCTTTGGCTGACGCGGTTTCAGGCGGGTCGGGGGCACGGGGTCAGACGGCCGGTGCGCCCCAGGGGTTGCACGGGTGCGGGGCACACCAGGACAACGAGTCCGAATCGATATCCGAGGCGGTGGGTGCGGGTGAAAACCAGCGGGCGGGCGTGGGGCGCCGCGCGCGTCTACCCGGCGGTGGCGGTGGCCGGCTTCCGCAGGTACGCCACGTACGGCACGGCCACGGCCGCGGGGGTGTTCACGAACACCGTCTTCGGCTTCATCGTGGCCTACACGTACCTGGCGCTGTGGGGCCAGCGGCCGGGGCTGGGCGGGTACGACCAGGCGCAGGCGCTGACGTTCGTGTGGGTGAGCCAGTCGCTGCTGGCGGCGGGGGCGCTGCTGGGCGGGGGTTTCCAGGAGGAGTTGCAGGAGCGGATCCGGACCGGGGACGTGGCGGTGGACCTGTACCGGCCGGTGGACCTCCAGTTGTGGTGGCTGGCGGCGGACCTGGGGCGGGCGGCGTTCCAGCTGGTGGCGCGCGGGGTGGTGCCGCTGGTGGTGGGGGCGCTGGCGTTCGATCTGGCGTTGCCGGCGGGGCCGGGCCGGTGGCTGCTGTTCCTGGTGTCGGTGTGGCTGGGGGTGGTGGTGAGCTTCGCGATGCGGTTCCTGGTCGGGCTGTGCGCGTTCTGGCTGCTGGACGGCACGGGGGTGAACATGATCGCGACGCTGCTGGCGATGTTCTGCTGCGGGATGGTGCTGCCGCTGCACGTCTTCCCGGGGGTGTTCGGGGAGGTGGTGCGGCAGCTGCCGTGGGCGGCGATGCTCCAGGTGCCGCTGGACGTGCTGATGGGCACGCACGCGGGGGCCGGGCCGGCGCTCGGGGCCTTCGGGTTCCAGGTGCTGTGGGTGGCGGTGCTGATCGGGGCGGGCCGGCTGCTCCAGGGGGCGGCGACCCGGCGGGTGGTGGTCCAGGGTGGCTGAACGGACGGTGGCGCCGGCGGCCGGGCGGGCGGCGGGGCCGCCCCGCGGGGCGCTGTGGCGGGTGCGGGACGGGCTCCGGGGGTACGGGCTGATCGTCGGGATGTGGGTGCGTTCGACGATGGCGTACCGGGCGTCCTTCCTGCTGATGGTGGTGGGCAGCGCGCTGACCAGCGGGCTGGACTTCGTCGCGATCTTCATCATGTTCCGGCAGGTGGACGCGCTGGGCGGGTTCTCGCTGCCGGAGGTGGCGCTGTTGTACGGGTCGACCACGGTCTCGCTGGGGCTGACCGACCTGGCACTGGGCAACACGGACCGGGTGGGGGCCCGGATCCGGGACGGCTCGCTGGACACGATGCTGGTGCGGCCGGTGCCGTTGTTCGCGCAGCTGGCGGCGGACCGGTTCGCGCTGCGGCGGGTGGGGCGGATCTCGCAGGGCCTGTTCGCGCTGGGGTGGGCGCTGGCGGCGGTGGACGTGGCGTGGACGCCCGGGCGGGTGCTGCTGGTGCCGCTGATGGTGCTGGGCGGGTCGCTGATCTTCGCGGCGGTGTTCGTGGCGGGGGCGGCCTTCCAGTTCGTGGCGGGGGACGCGGCGGAGGTGCAGAACGCCTTCACGTACGGCGGGGCGACGATGCTCCAGTACCCGCCGGGGGTGTTCGCCCGGGAGCTGGTGCGGGGGGTGACGTTCGTGGTGCCGCTGGCCTTCGTCAACTGGGTGCCGGCGCTGCACCTGCTGGGGCGGCCGGATCCGATGGGGCTGCCGGACTGGGCGGCGTACGCGAGCCCGCTGGTGGCGGTGGTGGTGCTGGTGCCGGCCTCGCTGGCGTGGCGGGCGGGCGTCCGGGCGTACCGGAGTACGGGGAGTTGAGCGGTGGCTGAAGGGAGCCGGGTGCGATGGCGCTGATCGAGCTGGACGGGGTCGAGAAGGTCTTCGAGGTGCGGCGCAGGACCGGGCTGTGGCGCCGGGAGCGTTCGCAGGTGCGGGCGGTGGACGGGATCGGCTTCACGGTGCCGCGGGGCGAGATGGTGGGGTACATCGGGCCGAACGGCGCGGGGAAGTCCACCACGATCAAGATGCTGACGGGCATCCTGACGCCGAGCGGGGGCCGGTTGCGGGTGGCGGGCATCGACCCGGCGCGGGAGCGGACCCGGCTGGCGCACCGGATCGGGGTGGTGTTCGGGCAGCGCACGACGCTGTGGTGGGACCTGCCGCTGCGGGACTCGTATGGTCTGATGCAGCGGATGTACCGGATCCCGCCGGCGCGTTACCGGGCGAACCTGGAGCGGTGCGTGGAGCTGCTGGACCTCGGGGAGCTGCTGGGGGTGCCGGTACGGCAGTTGTCGTTGGGGCAGCGGATGCGGGGGGACATTGCGGCGGCGCTGCTGCACGACCCGGAGGTGCTGTACCTGGACGAGCCGACGATCGGGCTGGACGTGATCAGCAAGGCGAAGGTGCGTGGCTTCCTGCGGGACTTGAACGCCGAGCGGTCGACGACGGTGCTGCTGACCACGCACGACCTCCAGGACATCGAGCAGCTGTGTGAGCGGGTGATGGTGATCGACCACGGCCGGCTGATGTACGACGGGGCGCTCAAGGGGCTGCACGAGGTCGGCGGCGGGGAGCGGACGCTGGTGGTGGACCTGGCGCGGGAGATGCCGCCGCTGGAGGTGCCCGGGGCGCGGACGGTGAAGGTGGAGGGGGCCCGGCAGTGGCTGGCCTTCCCGGCGTCGGGGTCGGCGGCCCCTCTGGTGGCGGCGGTCGCGGCGGAGTACCCGCTGCTGGACCTGTCGGTGCGGGAGCCGGACATCGAGGACGTGATCGCACGGATGTACGCAGCGGGGGGCCGGTAAGTCCTAGGGTGGTGCCATGAGCGAGGAGCTGCCCGAGCTGCGGGCGTCGGACGCCGACCGGGAGCGGGTGGTGGAGCGCCTGCGCGACGCCGTCGCCGAGGGGCGGCTCGACATGGACGAGTTCGAGGAGCGCCTGGAGGCGGCGTACCGGTCGCGTACGTACGCGGAGTTGGCGCCGCTGACCCGGGACCTGCCGGGGGCGCCGGCCGCGGCGGCGCCGGTGCCGGTGGCGCACACGGGAGAGTCGTGGCCGGCCCGGATCGGCGGCGCGGGCACCTCCGGCACGGCCGTGGCGGTGATGTCGGGCTTCCAGCGCAAGGGGCGCTGGACGGTGCCGCGGCGGTTCGACGCGGTGGTGTTCTGGGGCGGTGGCGACATCGACCTGCGGGAGGCGGACTTCGAGGCCCGCGAGGTGGTCATCAACTGCGTGGCCATCATGGGCGGGATCCAGATCACGGTGCCGCCGGGGGTGGCGGTGGACGTCCGCGGGATCGGCGTGATGGGCGCCTTCGACCAGCGGATGCCGGACACCGCGCCGGACGTGGACGCACCGCGCGTGGTGGTGACCGGCTTCGCCTTCTGGGGCGGGGTGGACATCCGCACCAAGGAGCCGAAGGGCGCCAAGGGCCGCAAGGACCGCGGCGGCGGGCCGGACCGGGGCCTGGACGGCGGGAGCCCGCGCAAGGAGCTGTGAGGGGCCCCGGTACGGACCCGGGGCCCCGGGTCCGCACCGGGGCCCGGGCGGCACCGGCCCGGGCAGGGACGTCCGACCGGTCGGGCCGGGCGTCATGTGCGGCCGGTCTTTGCCGTTTCATGGCCTGTCCATGGCGCGGTTGTTAAGCGTTCGTTGTCCTCTTGTGGGAATCGGCACCCTGGGTCAACCTCGGTGGAGCGACCGGGAGTCGGGGCCGGGTACTGCTGGGGAGTGGTTGTCATGTCCATGCCCTGCCTCCCGTGTCGCGCCGCCAACCCCCCGCAACGCACCACCCGATGAGGAGGACCCTCCACATGTCCGTGATGCGTCAACCACGCCGTGCCCTGGCCGCGCTCAGCGCGACCGCGGTGGCCGCCCTGCTGGCCGCGCTCGCCCCCGCCGCCTCCGCCGCCACCGGCCCCGTGGGCGTCATCGAGAACGCCGGCGCCCCCGGGTCCGTCCCCGGCAGCTACATCGTCACCCTCGAAGGCCCCGTTGCCGACTCCGCGAGGGGCCGGGCGGTCGTGGCGGGTTACGGCGCGAAGATCCGCCGCACCTACAAGAAGGCGCTCAACGGCTACGCCGTGCAGCTCTCCGAGAGCCAGGCCCGCAAGCTCGCCGCCGACCCCGCCGTCCGCTCCGTGGTGCAGAACCGCCGCTTCACCGTCGACGCCACGCAGCCCAACCCGCCGTCCTGGGGCCTGGACCGGATCGACCAGAAGGCGCTGCCGCTCGACCAGCGCTACACGTACCCCGACACCGCGGGGGCGGGCGTGACCGCGTACATCATCGACACCGGACTGCGCATCACCCACCAGGAGTTCGGCACCCGCGCCTCCTACGGCTACGACGCGATCGACAACGACAACACCGCCCAGGACGGCCACGGCCACGGCACCCATGTCGCCGGCACGGTCGCGGGCAACTCCTACGGCGTCGCCAAGAAGGCCAAGCTGGTGGGCGTCCGGGTGCTCGACAACTCCGGCTCCGGCACCACCGAGCAGGTCGTCGCGGGCATCGACTGGGTCACCCAGCACGCGGTGAAGCCCGCGGTCGCGAACATGTCGCTGGGCGGCGGCGCCGACTCCGCCCTCGACACGGCCGTGCGCAACTCCATAGCCAGCGGCATCACCTACGCCGTGGCGGCCGGGAACGAGAGCACCAACGCCAGCACCAAGTCGCCCGCCCGGGTCACCGAGGCCATCACCGTCGGCGCGACCACCAGCACCGACGCCAAGGCCAGCTACTCCAACTACGGCACCGTGCTCGACCTGTTCGCCCCCGGCTCCTCGATCACGTCCTCCTGGGGCACCGGCGACACCGCCACCAACACCATCTCCGGCACCTCGATGGCCACGCCGCACGTGGCGGGCGCGGCGGCCCTCTACCTGGCGGCCAACCCGGCGAGCACCCCGGCGCAGGTCTCCGCCGCCCTGGTCGCGGCGGCCACGCCGAACGTGGTGACCTCGCCGGGCACCGGCTCGCCGAACCGGCTGCTCTCGGTCGGCGGCTCCACCAACCCGCCCGGTGCCCGCTTCGAGAACACCGCCGACTACCCGATCAACGACAACTCCACCGTCGAGTCGCCGGTCACCGTCAGCGGCGTCCCCGGTAACGCGCCGGCCGCCCTCAGCGTCTCGGTGGACATCAAGCACACCTACATCGGCGACCTCAAGGTCGACCTGGTGGCCCCGGACGGCTCCGTCTACACCCTGCACAACCGCAGCGGCGGCAGCGCGGACAACATCCTCCAGACGTACGCGGTGAACGCCTCCAGCGAGGTCGCGAACGGCACCTGGAAACTGCGGGTGAGCGACAACGCCAGTGCCGACATCGGCAAGATCGACTCCTGGGCGCTGCAGTTCTGAGCCCCGCATCCCGCGCGCAGGGGCGGGCCGCCACCGGCGGCCCGCCCCCGCGCGTCAGCCGTGCCGCAGGTCAGTGGCGCAGCCCCTGGTCCACGGCGGTGATCAGCTCGCCGTCGGGGGTGTCCGCGTCCAGGGACCAGAACATCGCACCGCCCAGCCCGCGGGCCCGGACGTAGCGGGCCTTGTCGCGCAGCACCTGCGGGTCGTCGTACGTCCACAGGGTGGTGCCGTCGAAGAGCCAGGCGTGGCCGCCCCGGCGGTCCCGGTAGAGCCGGTAGCGGGGGTCGGCCGCCAGCTCCTTGAGCTCCTTGTAGTCGGCGTACCCGGGGCCCCACTTGGCCGGCGCCGGGCCGGTGGCGGGCTGTCCCATGCCGTCGCCGCCGCCGCTCACCCCGGTCCAGCCCTGGCCGTAGAAGGGCATCCCGAGCACGAGCTTGTGCGCGGGGGCGCCGCGCCGCAGCCACGACTCGACGGTGGCGTCGCCGCTGAAGTCGCCGCGGGCGCGCAGCGCCGACTGCTGGGCGGTGACCGGCTCGCCCGAGACGTGGAAGTCGTACCCCTGGAGGGTGACGAAGTCCAGGTCGCGCATGATCTTGCGGACCTCGAAGCCGGCGTCGATCTTGGCGGGGGCGGCCGGTACGAAGGCCGACAGCTGGTACTTCCGGTGCTGGGCGCGGCCGTACGCGTCGAGCTGGGTGCGGAACTCCCGGACCAGGGCGGTGTAGTTCCGCTTGTCCTCGGGGCGGTAGACCGTGTCGGTGTCGCCCGCGGAGCCGGGCCACTCCCAGTCGAGGTCGAAGCCGTCGAAGACCCCGGCCGCGGCGCCGGCGCCGCCCCGGGTGCCGTCCTGGGGCAGGTTGCCCTTGATGTAGAGGTCGATGCAGGAGGACACCAGCGCCTTGCGGGAGGCGGGGGTGAGGGCGGCGTCGGAGAAGTGGGTGGACCAGCTCCAGCCGCCCAGGGAGAGCAGGACCTTCAGGCCCGGGTGCTCGGCCTTGAGCTCGCGCAGCTGGTTGAAGTTGCCCGCCAGCGGCTGGTCCCAGGTGTCGGCGGTGCCGTCGACGGAGTTCGCGGCGTCCAGCGGGCGCTCGTAGTCCGCCCAGGCGTCGGCCTCGCCGGGGATGTTGCCCATGACGCAGGTGCCCTGGGCGCTGATGTTGCCGAAGGCGTAGTTGAGGTGGGTGAGCTTGCCGGCGGTCCCGCTGGTCTCCAGGTCCTGGACCTGGAAGTCGCGTCCGTAGACGCCCCATTGGGTGAAGTAGCCGACGCGCTTCGCGGCCGGGCCGGGGTGGTGGCCCGCCGGGGCGGCGGGTGCCGTCGGGGCCTTGGACGCGGCGGCCGGGACGGCCGAGGCGGCCGGGGCCAGTGCGGTCAGGAGGGCGAGGGAGCAGGCGGCGACGGCGAGTCTGCCGGGAGTGCTGCGGCGCATGGACTTCCTTTGCGGCCGGTGCGGATAAGGGAGTTGGGCGCGTGACGGCGTGGTGCCGGGAAGGTGCAGGGGGACCGTATTGGTCTGGACCACGAGGGTCAAGGGTTGTTGACGGCCGACCGGGGGCAGCTTGATCGTTGTACTTTCGGTAACCGCACCCCCGACCTGCTGGTTCATCACATCGGGTGAATCTTTGGCCTTTGGTTGCGGTCAACAACCGTGGGTTGTCAGTCTGTTGCTGTCCGTCAACCTGAGGGGAGTGGCTTGTGACTTTCGGTGAGCAGCCGGCCTATCTGCGTGTCGCCGGGGATCTTCGGCGCAAGATCGTCGACGGGTCCCTGCCCCCGCACGCCCGCCTCCCCTCCCAGGCCCGCATCCGCGAGGAGTACGGCGTCTCGGACACGGTCGCGCTGGAGGCGCGCAAGGTCCTCATGGCGGAGGGCCTGGTCGAGGGCCGCTCCGGCTCCGGCACGTACGTGCGCGAGCAGCCGGTGCCCAGACGCGTGGCCCGCTCCGGGTACGGCACCGGCGGGGCCTCCACGCCCTTCCGGCAGGAGCAGGCCGAGGACGGCGCCCGCGGGACGTGGGAGTCCAGCAGCGAGCAGACGGGCGCCCCGGCCGAGGTGGCCCGGCGGCTGGGCATCGAGCCGGGGGACCGGGTGATGTGCACGCGCTACGTCTTCCGGGACGGCGGCGAGGCGATGATGCTCTCCACCTCCTGGGAGCCCCTGGCGGTGACCGGCCGGACCCCGGTGATGCTCCCCGAGGAGGGGCCGCTGGGCGGCTGCGGGGTGGTCGAGCGGATGGCCGCCATCGACCTCGTCGTGGACAACGTCGTCGAGGAGGTCGGCGCCCGCCCCGGCCTCGCGGAGGAACTGCTGGCCCTCGGGGGCGTGCCCGGGCACGTCGTCCTCGTCATCGGGCGCACCTACTTCGCCTCCGGCCGGGCGGTGGAGACCGCCGACGTGGTGGTCCCCGCCGACCGCTACCGCGTCGCCTACCACCTGCCCGTTCGCTGACCGGGGGCCGCGCGCGGGGGGTGGTACGCCCCCCGCGGTGGTGCGCCGCGGGCCGCCCGTGCGCGGCGCAGTCGTACGCATGGCCGGATGCGTACGCCTGCGAGGTATCTCTTCGTGAAAACCCGTATCCGCTCCGTGAAGGTCGGGCGTAAGCTCAGGCATATGCGTAATGCGGTTTCCTGGGCACGCCCATCGGCGGAGGGTGAAGCGCGATGAACGACAGCGGTGCCGTGCTCCCGTGGCTGGTCATACGGCAGGACGACAACGGCAACCGCTACCGGGTGGGCCAGTACGCCACCCGGTCCGAGGCCCAGAAGGTCGCCGACAGCCTCGACGACCGCGGCCACAAGCAGCTCTACTGGGTCGAGCGGATCGGCCAGACCGCCACCCGCAACTGATCGCATAGGCTCCGCCCATGACTGTACGCGTGGTCGTGGGCGGAGCCGTCTGCCATGAGGGGCGCCTGCTGGCCGCCCGCCGCAGCGCCCCGCCCGAGCTGGCCGGCCGCTGGGAGCTGCCGGGCGGCAAGGCCGAGCCGGGCGAGACCGTGCCCGAGGCGCTGGTGCGCGAGCTGCGCGAGGAACTGGGCGTCGAGACCGAGCCGCTCGAGCGGATCCCCGGCGAGTGGCCCCTCAAGCCGGGCCTGGTGCTGCACGTGTGGACCGCCCGGCTGCTCTCCGGCGAGCCCCGCCCGCTGGAGGACCACGACCGGCTGCGCTGGCTCGGCCCCGACGAGCTCGACCAGGTCGACTGGCTCGACCAGGACCGCCCCGCCGTCGCCGAGGCCGGCCGCCGGCTGCGCGCCGGAGCCGCCGGGCGCGACGACCGGAGCCCGGACGCCCCTTCGGGGTGACCCGGCGGGGCGCAGGGGGCCCGCGATGTACGCCGTTCGTGCCACAGTGCGCCGGTGCGTGCCGTCCCGGGCGGTACGACGCCCCGGATATCGGGTATGTCGCTATTAATCCCCATCTCGTCCCCCTGAACATCCGGACTGGGGTCCGCTGGCGGCCCGGGAAGTGATCGGCGTGATCGACACCGAAGGCGAGTGCGCCGAATGGGCCTTTCCCGCCGAGCCGGGCGCCGTCCGCACCGCCCGGCACGCCGTCCGCGGCGCCCTGCGCAACTGGGGCCTGGACTCCGTCGGAGACGTCACCGTCCTGCTGGTCAGCGAGCTGGTGACCAACTCCCTGCGGTACGCCTCGGGCCCCATCGGGGTCCGGCTGGTACGGCAGAATCCGGCCACCGGCGGTGGCCCGGGGCACCCCGCGCTCCTCGTGGAGGTCTCCGATCCGCTTCCGGATCCGCCCCGGGAGCGGGTCGCCGAGCCCGACGACGAAGGGGGCCGGGGACTGCACCTGGTGGCGGTCTCGGCACAGCGCTGGGGGACGCGGCACGGGAAGAGCGGCAAGACCGTGTGGTTCGAATTGGCGTTGCCTGGTGAGTAAGAAGGTGAAGGTACGCCGACGATCACGAGACGCGGCTCAAAAGCAACGAGACCTTGCTGTGATCGTGAACGCCGTACCGGGAGCGGCCGTGGTGCTGAATACTTCGGTCATGGCCGGTCCGGTTGCGGTGAGCTGGAGGGGACGGTCGCGTGAGCGAAATACCTGCGCAGGCACAACAGACCGATGTGCCCGGAGCGCCGTGGCGCGAAGCCATGTGGCAGAGCAGTCCGCCTGGCTCGATCTATGACTACATACGGGTCGCCTCCTTCTCGATCGGTCCGGACGGGCTCGTCGACCAGTGGAGCCTGCGCGCCGAGGACCTCTTCGGACTGACCGCCGAGGAGGCCGTCGGGCGGGACCCGGTCGAGGCCTTCATGCCCGCCCAACTGCGCGCCGGCGGCCGCCGCCGGGTGGCCGAGATCCTTGACGGCAAGGAGTGGACCGGCCTGGTCCCCTTCCGGATCCCGGACCGGGACGGCCTCCAGGGCGTGGCCGAGATCTACGTGATGCCCACCGAGACGGAGTCGGGGGAGCGGGCCGCGCTCTGCATCGTGGTCGACGTCCAGGCGCTGCGGCGGATCGAATCGGACCTAGCGGCCTCGCAGGCGATATTCGGACAATCTCCCTTCGGCTTCCTGCTCTTCAACACCGACCTCACGGTGCAGCGCGCCAACCGCCGCTTCGCCACCGTCTTCGGCGGCGCCGCCGAGGACCACCGCGGCCGGACCGTCCACGACTACCTGCCCCGCCGCGAGGCCGACCGGATGGCCGCCGCCCTCCGGCGGGTCCTGGAGACCGGCGAGTCCGTCACCGACCTCCAGATCGTCGGCGCCGCCCCCGGCAGCCGGGAACAACGCCACTGGTCCATCAACCTCTACCGCGTGCACGGCGGCTCCGGCCGCCCCATCGGCGTCGCGGGCCTGGGCACCGACGTCACCCGCCGCCACCTCGCCGCCCGCGAGGCCGCCGGTGTCCGCCGCAACCTCGCCCTCCTCAACGAGGCCGGCTCCCGGATCGGCAACTCCCTCGACCTGGAGACCACCGCCCGCGAACTGCTCGACGTCACCGTGCCCGGCTTCTGCGACCTGGCCTCCGTCGACCTGTACCAAGGGCTCCTCCAGGGCGACGACGACCGGCCCGCCCGGATGCACGGACCCGGCACCGGCCCGGGCGCCCAGCGCGCCCACCACGGCGCCGCCGGCACCCCCGGCGGACGGCTGCCCTCCGCGCTGATGCGGCGGGTCGCCTTCGCCAGCGCCGTCTCCGACGCCCCCGTCTCCGGGCCCGGGACTCCCCCCGGCCGCCGCCCGGACGACGCCGGGGCCACGCCCGCCGGCCCGGTCGGCGTCGGCGAGATCCACCGCTTCCCGGCCGCCTCGCCCGGCGCGCTCGCGCTGCGCACCGCCCGGCCCCGGCTGGTCCTCGGCGGCGGCCCCGACGACCTGGTGCAGTGCACGCTCGTGGTGCCGATGGTGGCCCACGACACCGTGGTGGGCCTGGCCCAGTTCTCCCGCACCAAGGGCAGCGAGCCCTTCGGGGAGCGGGACCGGGCGGTGGCCGTGGAGCTGGCCGCCCGGGCCGCCGTCTCCATCGACAACGCCCGGCTCTACCGGCGCGAGCACGAACGCGCCCTGATCCTCCAGCGCAGCCTGCTGCCGCCCGGCGACCCGGAGGCCGCCGGCCTGGACATCGCCTGCCGCTACCTGCCCGGCAACGCCGCCACCGAGGTCGGCGGCGACTGGTTCGACGTCATCGAGCTGCCCGGCCACCGCACCGCCCTGGTCGTCGGCGACGTCATGGGCCGCGGGCTGCGGGCCGCCGTCGCCATGGGCGAGCTGCGCACCGCCGTGCGCACCCTCGCCCTCCTCGACCTGGAACCGGCCGAGGTGCTGGCCGCCCTCGACGAGGTCGCGCGGGGCCTGGGCGCGCCCGGCGGCTCCCAGCAGTCCCGCTCGCGGGACGCCGACCTCGCCGAGGTCTACCTCGCCACCTGCGTCTACGCCGTCTACGACCCGGTGACCCGGCGCTGCACCATCGCCAACGCCGGGCACATGCCGCCGGTGGTGGCCGAGAGCGGCGAGGGCGGCGCCCTGCTGCTCGAGGTGCCGCCCGGGATGCCGCTGGGCGCCGGGGTCGGCGGGGAGCCCTTCGAGGAGATCGAGGTCGAGCTCCCCGAGGGGGCGCTGCTCGCCCTCTACACCGACGGCCTGGTCGAATCCCGCGACCACACCCTGGAGGACGGCCTCAGAGGACTGCGCGAGGCCCTGCGGGACCCGGCCCAGCCGCTGGAGGACGTCTGCGACCACGTCCTGAACACCCTCGAGACCCGGCACGGCGAGGACGACATCGCCCTGCTGATGGCCCGGGTCCAGGGGCTGCCGCCGGACGCCGTGGGCGACTGGCGGCTGCCCCGGGAGCCCCGCTCGGTGGGCCGGGCCCGCGAGCTGGCCCGCACCCGGCTGCACGCCTGGGGCCTGGAAGGCCTCGCCGACACCACCGAACTCCTGGTCAGCGAGCTGGTCACGAACGCCCTGCGGTACGGCGAGGGCGAGATCCGGCTCCGGCTGCTGCTGGACCGCACCCTGGTCTGCGAGGTCTGGGACGGCGGACTGGTCCAGCCCCGCCGGCGCCGGGCCCGCGACACCGACGAGGGCGGCCGGGGGCTCCAGCTCGTCGGCCTCCTCAGCGCCGGCTGGGGCACCCGGCGGACCCCGCGCGGCAAGACGGTCTGGTTCGACCTGCCGCTGCCGGGGGCCGCCGAGGCCACCCCGGCCGCGGAGCTCTCCGCCGAGCAGCTGCTGGAGATGTACGGGTAGCCCGGCGGCCTACGCGGCGCGGCCGGACTTCAGGGCGGCCAGCCGGGCGTCGATCTCGGAGCGGCGGTCCAGGTCGTCCAGGGCCTCGAACTGCGCGTCCAGGGACGAGGCGGCCAGCTCCTGGCGGCCCTGCGCGCGGGCCTCCTCGCGGCGGACCTTGTCCTCGAAGCGGTTCAGCTCGCTGGTCGGGTCCATCACGTCGATGCTCTTGACCGCGTCCAGCATGGTGTTCTGCGCCTGGGCGGTCCTGGCCCGGGCCACCAGCTCGTCCCGCTTGGCCTGGAGCTCCGACAGCTTGGCCTTCATGCTGTCCAGGCCCTCCCGCAGCTTGCCGACCACCTCGGTCTGCGCGGCGATCGTCGGCTCGGCCGTGGCCGCCTCCTTCTCCGACTGGAGCTGGCGGCCCAGCGCGACCTTCGCCAGGTTGTCGAAGCGGTCCGCGTCCGCCGCGGACCCCGCGGCCCGCAGCTCGTCCGCCTTCCGGCTCGCCGCCAGCGCCTTCCCGCCCCACTCGGCCGCCGCGTCCACGTCCTCCGTGTGGTCCTGCTCCATCAGCCGCAGGTTCCCGAGGGTGGTGGCCACCGCCTGCTCGGCCTCCGAGATGTTGTTGGAGTAGTCCCGGATCAGCTGGTCCAGCATCTTCTGCGGGTCCTCGGCCTGGTCCAGCAGTGCGTTGATGTTGGCCTTCGCCAGCTGGGTGACCCGGCCGAGGATGGTCTGCTTGGTCATCGTCATCTCCTGAGGGGAACGCGGGACTCGTGGAAGCCTGAGGGGGCGGGGCGGGCTCAGAACCGGCCGCCGCCGCCCATCCGGCCGCGGGTGCCCCCGCCGCCGAAGGAACCGGGCCCGGGGCCCGGGCCGGCGCCGAAACCGCCGCCGAAACCGCCGCCGAAGCCGCCGCCCCGGCCGCCGCGCCCGCCGCCGAGGCCGCCGGCGCCGCCGCGCAGGATCTCGCCGAGGATGATCCCGCCCAGCACCGCGCCGCCCCGGCCGCCCGCCCCGCCGCCCCCGTAGGGCTGCTGGAAGCCGCGGACGTCCTGCTCGGCCAGCTCCTGCGCCTGCCGGGCCAGCGCATCGGCCTGCTGGGCCTCGGCCAGCGCCCCCGACGGGTCGGACGCGGCCAGTGCCTGCGCCTTCTCCAGCCGCCGCTGGGCCTCCGCCAGCCGGGTGCGGGCCCGGCTGCCCACCGCGCCCCGGGACGTGGTCACGTAGTCCGCGGCCGCCCCGATCGCGCTGCGCGCGCTCAGCAGCGCCTGGTCCAGCAGGGTCCGGGCACGCAGGTCGCCGCTCTCCCGCTGCCGCGCGCCGGCCAGCGCCTCGTCCAGGGCCGCGTCGGCCTCCTCGACCCGGCGCAGCGCGTCGATCGGGTCGTACCGGCCGCCCTCGCGCTCCCCGCGCACCTCGGCCAGCACCGCCTCGGCCCGGCCGATCCGGCCGCGCAGGTCGGCGGTGGACACCCCCTCGGGGGTGCCGGTGAGCAGCCCCCGTGCGTCGGCGAGGTCGGTCTCCGTCTCGGTCAGCGCGCCGTCCAGCTTCCCGGCCGCCTCGGCCAGCTCCTGGGCCCGCCGCTCCACCGCGTCGACCAGGGTGGCCGCCTGGTCCACGGCCCCCTCGGCGGCCCGCACCTGCACGGCGGCCCGGCCGTGGTCGCCGGAGTCCAGGGCGGCCCGGGCCAGGCCCAGGCTGGTGGTGGCGAACAGCAGCCGGTCCGTGGCCTGTCCGGGGTTGCCGGCCACCGGGGCCGCGGCCGAGTCGGCGTACCGGGTGCGCAGCGCCGTCACGGTGGCCTCGGCGGTGCCGGCCCGGCCGGTGAGCTCCCGGAACCGCGCCTCCACCGCCGCCAGGGCCTCGGGGGCGTTCTTCTCCAGCGCCCGCAGCCGGTCGAAGGCCTCGGACTCGGCGTCCAGGCGCCGGTTGGCCCCGGCGCAGCGGGCCGCGATCTCCTCGAGCATCCGGCGGCGGGTGGCGTCGTCCTCCGGGTACGCGTCGTCGAGCTGCTGGCGCAGCCGGAAGGCGGCGGCCAGCTCCGTCCGGGCGTACTGCACGGCCTCGTCGAAGGGCCGGGCCGCCTCCTCGCCGAACTGTGCGGTGGCGAAGCCCAGTTCCTCGGTGCTGGTGCGGACCGCGTCGTCGGTGCCGACCAGCAGGGTCCGGGCGCGGGCGTCCAGTTCGTCGAGCGAGGGCGGCAGCGGGGCCTCGGGGGTGCCCCAGCCGGTGGTGGCGGCCGCCCGGCCGCCGGTGCCGCGGCGCTTGCGCCGGGTGTACGCGTACGCGCCGAGGGCGCCGGCCGCGCCGACCGCGATCACCGGGACGACGAAGTCCCCGGCGCCGCCGCCCTGCGCGGTGCGGCCGGGGTCGGGGTCGCCGGGGGTGACGGCGGGGGCCGGTACCGGACGCCCGCCGAGCACGGCGTCGTAGCCGTCGGCGGCGCCGATGGCGGCCCCGGCCCAGTCGTTCTGGCGCAGCGCCGGCTCGATGGCGTCCCGGGCCACGGCGGCCAGCTGGGCCTGGGTGAAGCCGGAGTCGGTGGCGGCGGAGTAGGCGTACTGGCGGTCGCCGGTGGCCACGGCGAGCAGGACGTCGTCCTGGCCGAGGCCGTTGCGCTCGGCGGTGGCGTCGGCCCAGGACTGGGGGGAGCGGCCGGCGAAGTCGTGCACGTAGGTGACGAAGAGCTGGATGCGGCGGCTCTGGTAGAGGCGGTCCAGGGCGGAGCGGACCGCGGGCGCGCGGTCGCCCAGCGCGTCCACGCGGTCGGTGATCTGGCCGCTCCTGCTGAGGGGGCCGGGGTCTTCGTTCGGGGCCGCGGCCCGTGCCGGTGCTGCCGCTTGTGCCGCCTGGGCTTGTGGTGCTGCCCCGAGCAGGGCGATGCCCAGGGCCAGGGTCAGGCGGATGCCGCGGGTCGGGGTCACATTTGGGAGGCTATGGGGGGATCCGGGGGGCCGCGACCGGAGCGGGGCGGGGGCCGGTGCCCTGCGGGGCCGGTCCCCTCCCCACCCTCCCCCAGACTCCGTCCGGGGGGACCCCCATCCCGAAACCGTGGGCTCCGCCCCCGGACCCCCATACCGCCGCTCCGCGCCGGTGCGCTCAATCTCCCCCAGCTACCGCTGGGAGGTGCCCCCGGCGCGGGCTGGGGGAGGCGGGGCTGGGGCGCGGCCGTTACTCCCGGCGGCGGGTGATCTTGTTGCCCAGCCAGACCAGCGGGTCGTACTTGCGGTCGGCGGCTCGTTCCTTCAGGGGGATGAGGGCGTTGTCGGTGATCTTGATGCCCTCGGGGCACACCTCCGTGCAGCACTTGGTGATGTTGCACAGGCCCAGGCCGTGGTCCTCCTGGGCGGTGCGCTTGCGGTCCAGGCCGGTCGCGGCGGCGGCGTCGAGGGGGTGCATGTCCAGTTCCGCGACCCGCATCAGGAAGCGGGGCCCGGCGAAGGCGGGTTTGTTGTCCTCGTGGTCGCGCACCACGTGGCAGGTGTCCTGGCACAGGAAGCACTCGATGCACTTGCGGAACTCCTGCGAGCGGTCCACGTCCACCTGCTGCATCCGGTACTCGCCCGGCGCCAGCCCCTCCGGCGGCACGAAGGCCGGTACCGACCGCGCCTTCTCGTAGTTGAAGGACACGTCCGTGACCAGGTCCCGGACCACCGGGAAGGCCCGCAGCGGCGTGACCGTCACGGTCTCCGCCCGGTCGAAGACCGACATCCGCGTCATGCACATCAGCCGCGGCCGGCCGTTGACCTCCGCGCTGCACGACCCGCACTTGCCCGCCTTGCAGTTCCAGCGCACCGCCAGGTCCTGGGCCTGGGTGGCCTGCAGCCGGTGGATGATGTCCAGCACCACCTCGCCGTCGTTGACCTCGACCGTGAAGTCCGCCAGGCCCCCGCCCGCCGCGTCGCCCCGCCAGACCCGGAAGCGTGCGTCATAGCTCGTCACTCGTACAGCTCCTCTTCGGCGAGGTACTTGACCAGCTCTTCCTTCTCGAACAGGGCGAGCAGGTCGGGGCGGATGGGGTCGGTGCGGGTGCGGTGCAGCTCGATCCGGTCGGCCGCGGGGTCGGCGGGTACCGGCAGGACCGGCCGGCAGACCAGGTTCACCGGGCGCCAGGCCCGCTCCATGGCCGGGCAGTCCTCGCGGGTGTGGCCGCCCCGGCTTTCGGTGCGCTCCAGCGCCGCCTTCGCCACGCACTCGCTGACCAGCAGCATGTTGCGCAGGTCCAGGGCCAGGTGCCAGCCCGGGTTGAACTGCCGGTGGCCCTCGACGCCCGCCCGGCCGGCCCGGACCCGCAGGGCCGCCAGCCGCTCCAGCGCCTGGGCCATCTCGCCCTCCCGGCGGATGATGCCGACCAGGTCGTTCATCGTCTGCTGGAGCTCCTGGTGGAGGGTGTACGGGTTCTCCGCGCCCGCCTCCGCGTGGAAGGGGGCCAGTGCCTCCTCGGCCGCCGCGTCCACCGCGGCCTGCGACACCTCCGGACGTCCGGCGCCCTGCGCGTACTCGGCGGCGTACAGCCCGGCCCGGCGGCCGAAGACCAGCAGGTCGGAGAGGGAGTTGCCGCCCAGCCGGTTCGAGCCGTGCATGCCGCCGGCCACCTCGCCCGCGGCGAACAGGCCCGGCACGCCCACCGTCGCCGCGGTCTCCGAGTCCACCGCCACCCCGCCCATCACGTAGTGGCAGGTGGGCCCGACCTCCATGGCCTCGGCGGTGATGTCCACGTCCGCCAGCTCCTTGAACTGGTGGTACATGGACGGCAGGCGCCGGCGGATCCGCTCGGCCGGCATGCGGGTGGAGACGTCCAGGAACACCCCGCCGTGCGGGGAGCCGCGGCCCGCCTTGACCTCGGAGTTGATCGCCCGGGCCACCTCGTCCCGGGGGAGCAGTTCGGGCGGCCGGCGGTTGTGGTCCGGGTCGTCGTACCAGCGGTCGCCCTCCTCCTCCGACTCGGCGTACTTCTCCTTGAAGACGTCCGGGACGTAGTCGAACATGAACCGCTTGCCCTCGCTGTTGCGCAGCACCCCGCCGTCGCCGCGCACCGATTCGGTGACGAGGATGCCCTTCACCGACGGCGGCCAGACCATGCCGGTGGGGTGGAACTGCACGAACTCCATGTTCAGCAGCGGCGCCCCGGCCAGCAGGGCCAGCGCGTGCCCGTCGCCGGTGTACTCCCAGGAGTTGGAGGTGGTCTTGAAGGACTTGCCGATGCCGCCGGTGGCGAGCACCACCGCGGGGGCCTCCAGCACGAAGAAGCGGCCGGACTCCCGCTCGTAGCAGAACGCCCCCGAGACCCGCTCGCCGTCCTGCGGGCCGTGCTCCTTCAGGATGCGGGTGACCGTGCACTCCTGGAAGACCTTCAGCCCGGACTCGTGGTCGCCGGTCTCCTCGAAGTCCTGCTGCTGGAGCTGGACGATCTTCTGCTGGAGGGTGCGGATCAGCTCCAGGCCGGTCCGGTCGCCCACGTGCGCGAGCCGCGGGTACTCGTGGCCGCCGAAGTTGCGCTGGGAGATCCGGCCGTCGGGGGTGCGGTCGAAGAGCGCGCCCCAGGTCTCCAGCTCCCAGACCCGGTCGGGGGCCTCCTTGGCGTGCAGCTCGGCCATCCGCCACTGGTTGAGGAACTTCCCGCCGCGCATGGTGTCGCGGAAGTGCACCTGCCAGTTGTCGTGGTCGTTGACGTTGCCCATGGAGGCGGCGATGCCGCCCTCGGCCATCACCGTGTGGGCCTTGCCGAACAGCGACTTGCAGATCACGGCGGTACGGGCGCCGCGCTCGCGGGCCTCGATCGCGGCCCGCAGCCCGGCGCCGCCCGCGCCGACCACGACCACGTCCCACTGCTGCCGGTCGACTTGAGCCATGTCAGAAGATCCTCGGGTCGTCGAAGGTGCCGGTGGCCAGCAGGTAGACGTAGAAGTCGCAGAGCGCCACCGAGACCAGCGAGGCCCAGGCGAGCTGCATGTGGCGGGAGTTGAGCCGGCCCACCCAGCCCCACAGGCGGTAGCGCACCGGGTGCTTGGAGAAGTGCCGCAGCCGGCCGCCGATGATGTGCCGGCAGGAGTGGCAGGAGAGGGTGTACGCCCAGATCAGCACGATGTTGGCGAGGAAGAGCAGGGAGCCCAGGCCCAGGTGGCCCCAGGCGTGGTGCTCGTCGCGGAAGGCCAGCACGGTGTCGTACGTGAGGAAGCCGGCGACCGGCAGCGCGGCGTAGAAGAAGTACCGGTGGAGGTTCTGCAGGATCAGCGGGAAGCGGGTCTCGCCGCTGTAGCCGGCGTGCGGTTCGGCCACCGCGCAGGCCGGGGGCGAGGCCCAGAAGCCCCGGTAGTAGGCCTTGCGGTAGTAGTAGCAGGTCAGCCGGAAGCCGAGCGGGAAGACCAGCACCAGCAGGGCCGGGGACAGGCCCCACCAGCTGCCGACCAGGCCCCAGTCGGGACCGCCGGGCATGGGCTTGCAGTTGTCCGCGAGGCAGGGCGAGTAGAAGGGCGAGACGTAGGGCGCCGCGTAGTAGTCGGCGTTCGCGAAGGCCCGCCAGGTCGAGTAGACGACGAAGGCGAACAGCCCGGCCGCGGTGCCGGCGGGCGCCAGCCACCAGCGGTCGGTGCGCAGGTGGCGGGCGGGTATGGAGGCCCGGGAGGGGCCGTGGACGCCGGTCAGCGGCCGGGGTGGTTCGGTGCCTGTGGCCAAGGGGGACTCCGGGGGTGGAGTGTCGGGGGTGGCCCAGGAGACCCCGCCCAGCTGCCGCTGGGGTGCGCCCCCGGTGCGGGGGCGGCGGGGCCTGATGGGGTGGTGCGGGCGGGAGCCCGGTCCGGGGCCGCGGCCGGGGGCCGCGGCGGCGGGTCAGGCGGTGGGTCAGGGCGCCCGGCGGTCGCGGGCGCCCAGGCCCTCGTCGTCCGAGTCCGTCCAGAGGGTGCTGTCGTACGGCGTGTCCGGGATGGTCACCATGGCGGGACCCGGCGGCCGGGCGGCGGCGGGCCCGGCGGGGGACTGGCGGGAGATGTCCTGCTCCAGCCGGTCGACCGCGCGCGTCAGCTCGTCCAGATTGCGCCGGACGGCATTGAAATCGTCCTGCAGGGACATGATTTGCCCTCACTTCCGCAGGTTGCGGTGGCAACGCTCATGTGCGCCTTGGAGTGTCGCGCCTCCCGTCCCCGGTTGTGAAGGCACGTGCAGGGATTGCGGGCGCGCAGGCGTGATCTGTGCGCCCCCCGGGTGCCCGGTCCCGTCCCTCCCAGGGGGGACCCGGCCGCCCCCGCGGGGTGACGTCCGGGCCGCCGGCGGCGCCGGCCGGAGCGGCGGAGCGCGCCGGGTTGGTCCGCACGGGTGGGGTTCGCGGCGTGGCGCGGCCCGGCTGGCGCAGCGGCGGCGGGCGGTCGTTTTGAGTGGGTTCCGCACCCAGTGTGATCAGCTCCATATACCGCCATAAGTGATCAAGCCCGCCGCCCCGGAGGTACCACCCATGTCCCAGAGAAGGCGCAGGTCCTTGGCGCTCCTGACCTCGGGCGTACTCGCGCTGCCCCTTCTGGCGGGGTGCGGAGCGGGCGACGACGAGGCGGGGCCGGCCGCGGCCCCGCAGGACATCCGGGCCGCGACCCGGGACCGGGTGGCCGACGGCGGGGTGATGCGCTGGGCCGTGGACGCGCTGCCCGACACCCTGAACACCTTCCAGGCCGATGCGGACGCGACCACCGCGCGGATCGCCGGGGCGGTCCTGCCCTCCCTCTTCACCCTCGACGGGCGGGGTCGGCCGGTGGCCGACCGGAACTACCTCGAGAAGGCCGAGGTGGTGGCCCGGGAGCCCAAGCAGGTGGTGCTCTACAAGCTCAACCAGCAGGCCGTGTGGAGCGACGGCCGGGAGATCGGCGCGGCCGACTTCGTCGCCCAGTGGCGGGCGCTGAACGGCAAGGACTCCGCCTACTGGACCGCCCGCAACGCCGGCTACGACCGGATCGAGAAGATCGAGCGCGGGGCCAACGACCTGGAGGTCCGGGTCACCTTCGCCAAGCCCTACGCGGACTGGCGCTCACTGTTCAGCCCGCTGTACCCCAAGCAGGTCACGGGCACCCCCGACGCCTTCAACGAGGGCGCCCGGGGCGCCCTGAAGGTCACCGCCGGGCCCTTCGTGCTCGGCGCGATCGACAAGAAGACCGGCACCGCCGCGCTCTCCCGCAACCCCCGCTGGTGGGGGCGGCCCGCCAAGCTCGACACCCTCCTGCTGACCGCCGTACCGCGGGCCGACCGGCCGGCCGCACTGGCCGCCGGGAAGCTGGACCTCGCCGAGGTCGACCGGCTCGGCGCCGAGCGGATCGCGCTGGCGCTGCGGGACGGCGCGCAGGGCGCGGGCTCGGCCGGCAAGGCGCTCACGCACGGCCCGGGCGCCACCGTCACCGCGGGTCAGGCCCTGCTCTCCTGGGCCGTGGCGCACGGCTCGGACGGCGACAAGGCGCAGGCCGAGCAGGGCGCCCGGGCCCGCAACGCGGCGGCCGTGCGGACGTACGCCGCCCAGCAGAAGGCCCTCGGCGGCTTCCGGATCCGCAAGTCCCTGGAGCCGGCCTACACGCAGCTGGCGATGAACGGCGCGGCCGGTCCGCTCGCCGACGAGCGGGTGCGCCGGGCGGTGGCCCGCGCCCTGGACCGCCAGGAGCTGGCCGAGGTCGTGCTCAAGCCGCTCGGACTGCCCGCCCGGCCGGTGGGCAGCCACCTCGCGCTCGCCGGGCAGCGGGCCTACGCGGACAACAGCGAGGCCCTAGGCGGCCGGGACCCCAAGGCCGCCTCGGCCCTGCTGGCCGACGCGGGCTGGCGGCTCGGCGCGCCCCTGGACACCAAGGCGGCCGGCGGCCGCCCCGGCGCCGAGGCGGAGACGGCCGACAAGGCCGAGAAGACCGAGAAGGACGACGCCAAGACCCGGGCCGCCGAGCGCGGCGACGGCACCGGCAACGACGGGCTGTACATCGTCGGCCAGGACGACAAGAACCCCGGCCGGCCGGCCGACGCGGGCAAGAACCCCGAGGCCCCCGGTGCGTACGCGCCCGAGGCCGCGGACGGCGAGATCGTCGACGCGGACACGGCCGAGGAGCGCGGCGGCGGCCCGGCGCTGATGCACCCGGCCCCGGTGGCCGCGCTCCAGGGCGCCTCCCTGCTGGCCCAGGCCGAGGCCCTGGCGGCGGCCGGCGCCGGGGACGACGGCAAGAAGCCGGCCGACGAGCGGGCGGTGGACGCCAAGCAGCCCCCGGTCCGCCCGGCGGCGAACGGCCGCGAGCCGGTGGCCGGCGCGTACGCCCCGCAGGGCACCCCCGCCCCGGCCCCGGCCAAGCAGGTCCGGACCTCGGGGAACCTGCTGGCCAAGGACGGCAAGACCCTCACGCTCCGGTTCGTCCTGCCGGCCGGTCCCGGCTCGGAGCCGCTGCGCGCGGTCGGCGACCGGATCAGCCAGATGCTGCGGAAGATCGGCATCAGCACCGAGCTGACCAAGGTCCCGGACGACGGCTTCTTCAAGGACCACATCGCCTCCGGCCAGTACGACCTGGCGCTGTACTCCTGGCCCGCGACGGCCTACCCGGCCACCGACGACCGGCCGATCTTCGCCAAGCCGGAGCCGGCGGCGGACGGCTCGCTGCTGATCGAACAGAATTACACCCGGGTGGGCACCGACCACATCGACCAGCTCTTCGACCAGGCCCTGGGGGAGCTGGACGAGGACGAGGCCCGGGAGCTGATGAAGAAGGCCGACGCCCGGATCTGGGCGGCCGCCGGCTCCATCCCGCTCTACCAGCGCCCCGAGCTGGTGGCGGTCAAGCCGGGCGTGACCAACGCCGGAGCCTTCGGCCTCGGCACCCCGCACTACGAGGACATCGGCTGGCAGAAGGCGGGCGCGGCCGCCCCGCAGAAGCGCTCCTGAGGACACCGGGCGGGGAATTCCTGAAGAATTTGTGGAGGGCGCAGGGCCAAGCTCAGAAGTGTCTCAAGTCCCTTGCCCGCCGGTCCGCCGGCGGGCAGGGTCGGTTCCACCCCACGGCACCACGCACGTCACGGCCGTCCGCATCCCATTGACCCGGCCCCGCGGACGGCCCGTAGAACCAGCCCCTCCGGAGCGGTGCAAGCTCGCCCTCCCGGCCTCTTGACAGACCCCCGGCATGCGCTTCCCGCCACGCGACGTACGATGGGGTAAGGCCGTGGCAGGTTTTCCGCCCGGCGGGCTCGCGTGCCGGACCGTACGCGACGCCAATCCACGATCCGGGAGAAGCGCCGAAGTATGCCCACGCGCCACGATATTCGTAACGTCGCCATCGTCGCCCACGTCGACCACGGCAAGACGACCATCGTCGACGCCATGCTCAAGCAGGCCGGTGCCTTCGCCGCCCACCAGCAGCTCGACGACCGCATGATGGACTCGAACGACCTGGAGCGTGAGAAGGGCATCACGATCCTCGCCAAGAACACGGCGGTGAAGTACCACCCCAAGGACGGCGGGGCGCCCATCACGATCAACATCATCGACACCCCCGGCCACGCCGACTTCGGTGGCGAGGTCGAGCGCGGCCTGTCGATGGTCGACGCGGTCGTCCTGCTCGTGGACGCGTCCGAGGGTCCGCTGCCGCAGACCCGCTTCGTGCTGCGCAAGGCCCTCCAGCAGCGCAAGCCCGTCATCCTCTGCATCAACAAGACGGACCGCCCGGACTCCCGGATCGACGAGGTCGTCAACGAGACGTACGACCTCTTCCTCGACCTGGACGCCGACGAGGACCAGATCGAGTTCCCGATCGTCTACGCCTGCGGCCGTGACGGCGTCGCCTCGCTGACCAAGCCGGAGGACGGCACCGTCCCCGCGGACAGCGACAACCTCGAGCCGTTCTTCTCCGCGATCCTCGAGCACGTCCCGGCCCCGGTGTACGACGAGGAGGCCCCGCTCCAGGCCCACGTCACCAACCTGGACGCCGACAACTTCCTCGGCCGCATCGCGCTGCTCCGCGTCGAGCAGGGCGAGCTGCGCAAGGGCCAGACGGTCGCGTGGATCAAGCGCGACGGCTCGATCTCCAACGTCCGCATCACCGAGCTGATGATGACCGAGGCGCTCACCCGCAAGCCGGCCGAGGTGGCGGGCCCGGGCGACATCTGCGCCGTCGCCGGTATCCCGGAGATCATGATCGGCGAGACCCTGGCCGACCCGGAGAACCCGATCGCGCTGCCGCTGATCACGGTCGACGAGCCGGCCATCTCGATGACCATCGGCACCAACACCTCCCCGCTGGTCGGCCGCGGCGGCACCGGCAAGGGCGCCGACGCCAAGGCCGCGGTCAAGGACCGCAAGGTCACCGCCCGCCAGGTCAAGGACCGCCTGGACCGCGAGCTGATCGGTAACGTCTCCCTCCGCGTGCTCGACACCGAGCGCCCGGACGCCTGGGAGGTCCAGGGCCGTGGTGAGCTCGCGCTCGCCATCCTGGTCGAGCAGATGCGCCGCGAGGGCTTCGAGCTCACCATCGGCAAGCCGCAGGTCGTCACCCGCGAGGTCGACGGCAAGGTCCACGAGCCCGTCGAGCGCATGACCATCGACGTGCCCGAGGAGCACATGGGCGCCGTCACCCAGCTCATGGGCGTCCGCAAGGGCCGCATGGACAACATGTCGAACCACGGCTCCGGCTGGGTCCGCATGGAGTTCGTCGTCCCGTCCCGCGGTCTGATCGGCTTCCGTACCGAGTTCCTGACCCAGACCCGCGGCACCGGCATCGCGCACTCGATCCACGAGGGCCACGAGCCGTGGTTCGGCCAGCTGCAGACCCGCAACAACGGCTCGCTGGTCGCCGACCGCGCCGGTGCGGTCACCGCCTTCGCGATGACCAACCTGCAGGAGCGCGGCGTGCTGTTCACCGACCCCGGCACCGAGGTGTACGAGGGCATGATCGTCGGCGAGAACTCCCGCTCCGACGACATGGACGTGAACATCACCAAGGAGAAGAAGCTCACCAACATGCGCTCCTCCTCCGCCGACTCCTTCGAGGCGATCGTCCCGCCGCGCAAGCTCTCCCTGGAGCAGTCCCTGGAGTTCTGCCGCGACGACGAGTGCGTCGAGGTGACCCCGGAGGCCGTCCGCATCCGCAAGGTCGTCCTGGACCAGAAGGAGCGCTCGCGCACCGCGTCGCGCGCCAAGTCCGCCAAGTAAAGAGCTGGTAGAAGCCTTCTGCCGGTAGGACCAACTACGGGCGGCCTCCGGGCCGCCCGTAGTAGTGTCCGGACGCCGAGAACGGCCCGGCTCCACGCCCCGCGTGGAGCCGGGCCGTTCACGTTTGTCAAACGGATTGTTGCGCTCCGGTGTCCGGATTCCGACCGTCACACTCCGGAACGTGTGCTAACCGTCCGTTTCGCGCGTGTCTGTCTGTGCTCCCTTTGTCCGTATTTCGGGTTTTGAGAGCTGTTGATGTTGTGAAAACGAGACCCTTTAAGTGTGGTTAACGGACAGGGCGTCCTTAAGGATGGCTCCATTGAGCTCGGGTCAATGGGTCACGCGCTGTGGGGAGCGCCGACTCACGAGCACACTCGGGGCACTGTCTCGGGGCCGTCAGGGGTGTCGGCCGCGTACTTGTGCCCCTCATGTTGATCAGTGGACTCATGAGGAGGAAACCCATGCGCGGTGCCAAGAGCGCCAAGCTGGTTGCGGGCGCGATCGTCGTCGCTCTGGCCGCTACGGCTTGTGGTGGCGGGGACGACAAGGGCAGCGACGCCAAGGGTGCTGTCGACGCGAAGGGCGTCTGGAGCTACCAGAGCAGCGAGCCGCAGAACCCGCTCCAGCCGGCCAACGCCATGGAGGTCGGTGGCGGCCGCATCATCAAGAACCTGTTCCGCGGTCTGCTGGACTACGACCCGGCGACCGGCAAGCTGCGCAACCAGATGGCCGAGAAGATCGAGACCACTGACGCCCAGCACTACAAGGTCACCATCAAGTCGGGCTGGACCTTCCACGACGGCACCCCCGTCACCGCTGCCTCCTTCGTGGACAGCTGGAACTGGTCCGCCGCGACGAAGAACAACCAGATCAACTCGAACTGGTTCGCCGACATCGCCGGCTACACCGACGTGCACCCGGAGAAGGGCAACGGCAAGACCGACAAGATGTCCGGTCTGAAGGTCGTCTCGGACACCGAGTTCACCATCGACCTGATCCAGCCGGTCTCGTACTTCCAGTACAAGCTCGGTTACACCGCCTTCTCGCCGCTGCCGAAGGCGTTCTTCGGTGACCCGAAGAAGTACGGCCAGGCCCCCATCGGCAACGGCCCGTACAAGTTCGTCAGCTGGGAGCACAACAAGGCCGTCACGCTGGCCGCGTACCCCGGCTACAAGGGCGACGACAAGCCGAAGAACGGCGGCATCGTCTTCAAGAACTACATCCAGGCCGAGGCTGCCTACAAGGAGCTCACCTCGGACACCCTGGACGTTCTCGACCAGGTGAACCCGACCAACCTGCCCAAGTACAAGGCCGACCTCGGCGACCGCGCCGTGGACCAGCCGATGGGTGGCATCACCTCCATCGCCTTCGCCATGTACAACAAGGACTGGCAGGGCGTCAACAAGGCCCAGGTCCGCAAGGGCCTGTCGATGGCGATCGACCGCGACACCATCACCAAGACCGTGCTCCAGGGCTCCCGCCAGCCCGCCGACTCCTGGGTCGCCCCGGGTGTCGCCGGCTACAAGGCCGGTGCCTGCGGCGAGGCCTGCACCTTCAACGCCGCCAAGGCGAAGGACCTCATCAAGCAGGGTGGTGGCGTTCCGAACAACAAGATCACCATCCTGTACAACGCCGATGGCGGCCACAAGGAGTGGGTGGACGCTGTCTGCAACTCCATCCGCCAGTCCACCGGCGTCGAGTGCTCGGGTGACCCGAAGGCCGACTTCAAGACGGCCCGCGACATCATCGACAAGCACAAGGTGTCCAGCATCATGCGCTCCGCGTGGCAGCAGGACTACCCGCTGAACGCCAACTTCCTGCGCGACATCTACGGCACGGGCGCCTCGGCGAACGACTCGCTGTACTCGTCCCCGGAGTTCGACAAGCTCGCCAAGGAGGCCGACAAGGCCACCTCGGTCGACAAGACCACCGAGCTGTACCAGCAGGCCGAGGCCGTCCTCGCGAAGGACATGCCCTCCATCCCGCTCTGGTACTACAAGACGAACGCCGGCTGGTCGAAGAACGTCCAGAACGTGACCTACGACTCCTTCGGTGACCCGGTGTTCACCCAGGTCGAGGTCAAGCAGAAGTAATCAGGTCGGCAACCGGCCCACCCCTCACGCTCCGCGCCGCGGAGCAGGCAGTTTGACGACAGCGGCCGGACGCTCCCCCCACTCTCGGGGGAGCGGTCCGGCCGCTGTCGCGCCGACCACCAATGGAGGCACCATGGGGCGTTATGTCGCGAGGCGACTGCTCCAGATGATCCCGGTATTCCTCGGGACCACTTTGCTCATCTTCCTGATGGTGTACGCCCTTCCGGGCGACCCCGTCCGAGCCATGTGGGGCGACAAGGCGGCAGACCCCGCCCAGCTCGCATCCATCAAGCACGAACTCGGTCTCGACCAGCCGCTGTGGAAGCAGTACGTCGACTACATCGTCAACCTGGTCCAGTTCGACTTCGGCAAGACGATGTCCGGCCGTCAGGTCACCGATGTGATGGGTGAGGCCCTCCCCGTCACCGTCCGGCTCGCCCTGCTGGCTTTCAGCATCGAGCTCGTCCTCGGCATCGCGCTCGGCGTCCTCGCCGGCCTGCGCCGGAACAAGATCATGGACAAGCTCGTGCTGGTCGTCACCCTGCTGGTGATCTCCATGCCGATCTTCGTTCTCGCGTACGTCCTGCAGACGGTGTTCGCCGACGGACTGGGCTGGGTCACGCCCACCGTCCAGGACTCGATGGACCTGAACCAGCTGATGCTGCCGGCGATCGTGCTCGGCTCGCTGTCGCTGGCGTACGTCGCCCGACTGACCCGTACGTCGATCGTCGAGAACATGCGGTCCGACTACATCCGCACCGCGGTGGCCAAGGGCCTGCCGCGCCGTCGGATCATCGGCCGCCACCTGCTGCGCAACTCGCTGATCCCCGTGGTCACCTTCCTCGGCACGGACCTGGGCGCCCTGATGGGCGGCGCCATCGTCACCGAGGGCATCTTCAACGTGCAGGGCGTCGGTAACGCGCTCTACCGCGCCATCAACGGCAAGGAGGGTGCGACGGTGGTCGGTTTCGTGACCGTCCTGGTCGTCGTCTACCTCATCTCGAGCCTGATCGTCGACCTGCTCTACGCGGTCCTGGACCCGAGGATCCGGTATGCCTGACACCATTGAGAAGGCCACGGACGTGACCGAGCAGGCCGCCTCGACGCCGGCCAAGAAGGACGACAAGGCGCGCAGCCTCTGGTCGGACGCGTGGGGCGACCTGCGCCGCCGCCCGGTCTTCGTGATCTCGCTGTTCCTGATCGTGCTGCTGATCGCCATCGCGATCGTGCCGAGCCTGTTCACCTCCGCGGACCCCCGCGCCGGTGACCTGCGCAACCACTACCTGACCACGCCGAGCTGGGGTCACCTCTTCCAGCCCGACTGGTTCGGCTACGACGGCCAGGGCCGCTCCATCTACGCCCGGATGCTCTACGGCGCCCGCGCCTCGATCACGGTCGGCATCTGCGTCACCGCTGCCGTCACGATCATCGGTGGCATCACCGGTCTGATCGCCGGCTACTTCGGCGGCTGGGTCGACACCGTCGTCTCCCGCATCACCGACATCTTCTTCGGCATCCCGCTGCTGCTCGGTTCGCTGGTCATCCTGAACGCCTTCGCCGAGCGCACCATCTGGACCGTCGTCTTCGCGATGACCTTCCTGGGCTGGACCCAGATGACCCGCGTCATGCGCGGTGCGGTGATCATCGCCAAGGAGGCGGACTACGTCACCGCCGCCCGCGCCCTGGGCGCGAGCACCAGCCGGATCATGCTCCGCCACATCGTGCCGAACGCCATCGCGCCCGTGATCGTCGTCTCGACCATCGCGCTCGGCGGCTACATCGGCGCCGAGGCCACGCTGAGCTACCTCGGTATCGGCCTGCAGGACCCGACGATCAGCTGGGGCATCGACATCTCGTCGGCCCAGCAGGTCATCCGTACGGCCCCGCACGTGCTGTTCTTCCCCGCGGGCATGCTGAGCCTCACCGTGCTGGCGTTCATCATGCTCGGCGACGCGGTGCGCGACGCCCTCGACCCCAAGCTGCGCTGAGGAGGGCGTACATGACCACCATCGACAAGACCGCGACGGTCCCCGCCCCCCGTGACGGGGCGTCCCACGAGGGCCCGCTCCTCGAAGTCCGCGACCTGCACGTGGAGTTCCACACCCGGGACGGCATCGCCAAGGCCGTCAACGGCGTGAACTACACCGTGGACTCCGGCGAGACCCTGGCCGTCCTCGGCGAGTCCGGCTCCGGCAAGTCCGTGACGGCCCAGGCCATCATGGGCATCCTCGACATGCCCCCCGGCAAGATCCCGCAGGGCGAGATCCTCTTCCGCGGCCAGGACATGCTCAAGATGGGCAACGAGGAGCGCCGGAAGATCCGCGGCCAGAAGATCGCGATGATCTTCCAGGACGCGCTCTCCTCGCTCAACCCGGTGCTCAACGTCGGCTACCAGCTCGGCGAGATGTTCCGCGTCCACGAGGGCATGTCCCGCAAGGACTCGAAGGCCAAGGCCATCGAGCTGATGGACCGGGTGAAGATCCCCGCCGCCAAGGCCCGGGTCAACGACTACCCGCACCAGTTCTCCGGCGGTATGCGCCAGCGCATCATGATCGCCATGGCGCTGGCCCTGGAGCCGGACCTGATCATCGCGGACGAGCCCACCACCGCCCTGGACGTCACCGTCCAGGCGCAGGTCATGGACCTGCTGGCGGAGCTCCAGCGCGAGATGAACATGGGCCTGATCCTGATCACCCACGACCTCGGCGTGGTCGCCGACGTCGCGGACAAGATCGCGGTCATGTACGGCGGCCGGATCGTCGAGACCGCCCCGGTCCACGAGATCTACAAGCGCCCCGCGCACCCGTACACCAAGGGTCTGCTGGAGTCGATCCCGCGCCTGGACCAGAAGGGCCAGGAGCTCTTCGCGATCAAGGGCCTGCCGCCCAACCTGCTCAACCTCCCGAGCGGTTGCGCGTTCAACCCGCGCTGCACCGCCGTCCAGGACATCTGCCGGACGGACATCCCGGTGCTGAGCGCGGTCACCGAGCAGGACGGCAGCGAGCTGCCGGGCCGCAAGAGCGCCTGCCACTTCTGGAAGGAGACGATCCATGGCTGAGCCCATCAAGAACGACGTGAGCACCGAGGACGCCGTCTCCGCGGAGGCGGTCGAGGCCGCGATCAGCGCGCCCGTGGCCAAGGGCGAGCCGATCCTCCAGGTGCGCAACCTGGTCAAGCACTTCCCGCTGACCCAGGGCATCCTGTTCAAGAAGCAGGTCGGCGCGGTCAAGGCCGTGGACGGCATCTCCTTCGACCTGTACCAGGGCGAGACCCTGGGCATCGTGGGCGAGTCCGGCTGTGGCAAGTCCACCGTCGCCAAGCTCCTGATGACGCTGGAGAAGGCCACCGCCGGCGAGGTCTTCTACAAGGGCCAGGACATCACCAAGCTGTCCGGCCGCGCCCTGAAGGCCGTCCGCCGCAACATCCAGATGGTCTTCCAGGACCCGTACACCTCGCTCAACCCCCGTATGACGGTGGGCGACATCATCGGCGAGACCTTCGAGATCCACCCCGAGGTGGCCCCGAAGGGCGACCGGCGCCGCAAGGTGCAGGAACTGCTCGACGTCGTGGGTCTGAACCCGGAGTACATCAACCGCTACCCGCACCAGTTCTCGGGCGGTCAGCGCCAGCGCATCGGCATCGCCCGCGGCCTCGCGCTCAACCCCGAGATCATCATCTGCGACGAGCCGGTCTCGGCCCTGGACGTCTCCGTCCAGGCGCAGGTCGTCAACCTGATGGAGAAGCTGCAGGACGAGTTCAACCTCTCCTACGTCTTCATCGCGCACGACCTCTCGATCGTCCGGCACATCTCGGACCGCGTGGGTGTGATGTACCTGGGCAAGATGGCGGAGATCGGCACCGACGCGCAGATCTACGACCACCCGACCCACCCCTACACCCAGGCGCTGCTGTCGGCCGTCCCGGTCCCGGACCCGGAGGCCCGCGAGCACCGCGACCGCATCATCCTGACCGGTGACGTCCCGTCGCCCGCCAACCCGCCGTCGGGCTGCCGCTTCCGCACCCGCTGCTGGAAGGCTCAGGACAAGTGCTCCGAGGAGGTGCCGCTGCTGGCGATCCCCGAGCGCTTCAAGGGCTCGGACTCGCTCGCCGCGCACGAGTCGGCCTGCCACTTCGCGGAAGAGCGGGACGTGCTCCACACGGCCTGATCACCGCACCGCGCACGCGCAGGGCGCCCGGTCCTCATGGACCGGGCGCCCTGCGTCGTACGAGGAGACAGTGGCCGGGGTCGGCGGAATGGGCCTCCAGCTGCATTCACAGACGAGCCGGTGGCGCGCGGCGCCAGAGCTGTCCTCACAGGATGGCCGCACTGGCCGCAGGCGTGATGTGGAGTTGACCGCCGACGCAGGGCCGCCCCTCGGTGAGCCTCTTCGGGTTATGTGAAATGCCGTCGTGGACCGTGCAGGTGTCCTGCACGGTCCACGTGATGGTTACGCGGGTTCGTTGTGGGTGTACGTGCCGGGCCGCACCTTGAAGACGAAATTGCCCCGGCCGTAGCACCAGACCGGTTCCCCGGACGCGGCCATGTCTGTGCTGAAGTTGACCACCAAAAAGATTGCCTTGGCTCGCGCCTCACCGGCGGGAATAACCTTGTTTACGGTGTAACGCTTGGTCTGCGAGCGGTTGGGGACGTACTTCGGGATGCTATACGGGACACCCCACACCTGCTTGCCGTCAGTGCCGCGGCTGATGTGAATTCCGCCGATCTGGGTCGTCTTGCCGCCGGTCAGCTCCAGGTCGAAACTCTTGATCTCGACACTGGTCGCGGTCACCTTGCCGACGTTGTAAGTCACTCGCCCGAGGAAATACGATGCATTTGTGCATCCCCTCTGGCCGCGGCTGTCATCACCGGCGAGCGAGCTCTTGACTGAATTCGGCGTGGAGCTCTTGGCGATGATGGTGGATGCGCCCGGCGTTACTGCTGCGACAGCCGGCGTGACCGCCATCATGACGGCGGCGCCGGCCGCAGTCGCGGTCGTCGCAATTGCCGTGACCTTCTTATTCATATGAACCCCACCCTGAACGATTTGTGGTTGATCGAACCTTCGTCGAATAACGTTTCCGCTGTGGCGGCTCACTGAGTCCACCAAATTGAGGTGCCCGCGGCAAGGTATTTGAGCATCTGCTGAGGTGCGCTCTTCGTTCTGGCGTGTTCCCGGACATTGCTTGACTTATTTTTTATGGTTCGGCGAAAAAGATCTCTTGGTGGCCGAATCCGTCCGCTCGGTGCTGCCTGTCGGAGATCGTTCGACGCCATGGGCGGCCAAGTCGACGGCTCTGCGATCACCAAATGGGTTTGCGGGGGGCCGGGCGGGGGGCCGACAGTGGGGCGATGGTGACCGTACGGCCCGCCGGGCCCAATGACGCGTCCGACATCTGCGCGCTGATGAACGCCGTGGACCTGTTCGAGATCGGCCGGCCGGAGACCGACCTCGCCGAGGTCGAGGCCGACCTGCTGCACCCCGAGATGGACCTGGCCGAGGACTCCTGGCTGGCCTTCGAGGGCGGGGCGCTCGTCGCGTACGCCTGCCTGTGGTGCGACGGCGACCCGGAGCGGATCGACGGGGACCACTACGTCCTGCCGGACCACCAGGGCGCCGGGCAGCGGCTGCTGGCGCTGCTGGAGGCCCGGGCGCTGGCGCGGGCCCGGGCGGCCGGCGCGGCCCGGGCGGTGGTCCACCTGAACCTCCACACGGCCCCCAGCCTCGACCTGGAGCTGCTGGCCGGCCGGGGCTGGCAGCGGGTGCGCCGGCACTACGTCATGACCGTGGGCCTGGCCCCGCACGCCGCCGCGCCCGTCCCGCCGCCGGGCCTGACCCTGCGCGAGGCCACCGCCGAGGCGGACCGGCGGATCGCGCACGCCCTCCTCATGGAGACGTTCCAGGAGCACTTCGACCACCAGTGGCGCAGCTACGAGCAGTGGCTCGACGACCTCGGCGCGACCCGCGGCGAGGGCCCCGACTGGTCGCTGGTGTGGCTGGCGGCCCTGGCGGGGCACGGCGACGTGGCCGTCCTGGTCAGCCGCGACGACCGGGCCGCCATGGGCTGGGTGCGCAGCCTGGGGGTGCGGGCCGAGCACCGCGGCCGGGGCATCGGCGGGTACCTGCTGCGGCACGCCTTCGCGGTGTACGCCGGGCGTGGCCGGGACACCCTGGGCCTGGGGGTGGACACCCGCAACGCCACCGGCGCCCTCGCCCTCTACGAGGCGCACGGGATGCGTCCGCACTACGCCGTGGACACCTGGGAGATCACCTTGCGCTGACAGCCGGGTGACGCCGGGTCCGTTCAGCCGCGCAAAATGTGCAGAGAGATGCCTTTTGGGGTGATATTGGCGCCAAGTGAGTCTTGGGACCCCATAGGAGGCACTCCATGCGCGGAGCCACCCACGCGAAGTGGGCCGCATGTGCGGTGGCCGTCGCCCTCTCGGCGACGGCCTGCGGCGGCGGAAGCGACAGCGGTGGAGGGGGCGACGGCATCGTCAGCTCCTCCTGGGGTGACCCACAGAACCCGCTGGAGCCGGCGAACACCAACGAGGTCCAGGGCGGCAAGGTCCTGGACATGCTCTTCCGGGGCCTCAAGCGCTACGACCCCAAGACCGGCGAGGCCAAGGACATGGTCGCCGAGAAGATCGACACCACCGACCAGCAGAACTTCACCGTCACGCTGAAGGACGGCTGGAAGTTCAGCAACGACGAGCCGGTCACCGCGCACTCCTTCGTGGACGCCTGGAACTACGGCGCGGACGTGCGCAACAAGCAGAACAACTCGCCCTTCTTCTCCGACATCGTCGGCTACGAGGACCTGCACCCGGAGAGCGGCGACCCGAAGGCCAAGACCATGAAGGGCCTGGTCGTCAAGGACGACAAGACCTTCACCGTCGCCCTCAAGGAGAAGTTCTCCACCTGGCCCGAGACCCTGGGCTACCAGGCCTTCTCCCCGCTGCCCAAGGCCTTCTTCACCGACCACGCCGGCTGGCTGAACAAGCCGGTCGGCAACGGCCCGTACACGGTGGACTCATACACCAAGGGCACCGGCATGAAGCTGCGCAAGTGGGACGGCTACACGGGCGACGACAAGGCCCAGAACGCCGGCGTGGACCTCAAGGTCTACACCGACAACAACACCGCCTACACCGACCTGATCGCCGGCAACCTCGACCTGGTCGACGACGTCCCGGCGCAGCAGCTCAAGAACGTCAAGAGCGACCTCGGCGACCGGTACATCAACCAGCCGGCCCTGATCATCCAGACCGTGGTCTTCCCGCTCTACGACGCCGCCTGGGGCAAGGCCGGCATGGAGAAGGTCCGCCGGGGCATCTCGATGGCCATCAACCGCGACGAGATCACCAAGCAGATCTTCCAGAACACCCGCACCCCCGCCAAGGACTTCACCTCCCCGGCCCTCGGCGACAAGGGCGGGTACAAGGACAGCATCTGCGGCGACGCCTGCACCTTCGACCCGGCCCAGGCCAAGAAGCTGATCGAGGAGGGCGGCGGCCTGCCCGGCGGCAAGATGACCCTCACCTCGAACGTCGACACCGGCTCGCACCGCGAGTGGATGGACGCCGTCTGCAACAGCATCAACAACGCCCTGGGCAAGGGCCCGGTCTGCACCGTCAACCCGGTCGGCACCTTCGCCGACTTCCGCAACCAGGTCAGCGGCTTCAAGATGAGCGGCCCCTTCCGCTCCGGCTGGCAGGCCGACTACCCGCTGATCCAGAACTTCCTCGAGCCGCTGTACTACACCGGCGCCTCCTCCAACTACGGGAAGTTCAGCAACAAGGACTTCGACAAGCTCGTCGACGAGGCGAACCAGGAAAGCGACTCCGCCAAGGCCGTGGGCAAGTTCCAGGACGCGGAGAAGATCCTCGCCGAGCAGATGCCGGCCATCCCGCTCTGGTACCAGAACGGCAGCGCCGGCTACTCCGACCGCGTGAGCGACGTGGCCCTCAACCAGTTCAGCGTCCCGGTCTACGACCAGATCAAGGTCGGCTGACCCCGCCACTCGCAGTGGCGCAGCCCGGCGGGCGGCACTCCGCGCCGCCCGCCGGGGCCCCCTCAACCCTGGAGGCGTCAACATGGGACGCTATGTGATCCGGCGGCTGCTCCAGATGATCCCGGTGTTCATCGGCAGCACCTTCCTGATCTTCTTCATGGTGTACGCGCTGGGCGACCCGGTCGCGGCCCTCTTCGGCGACAAGGCGCCCGACCCCGCCACCGCCGCCCGCATCCGCAAGGACCTGTACCTCGACCAGCCCCTGTGGAAGCAGTACCTGCACTACATGGGCCAGATCTTCCAGGGCGACTTCGGCACCGCCTTCAACGGCCAGAAGGTCACCGAGCTGATGTCCACGGCCTTCCCGGTCACCCTGCGCCTGACCCTGGTCGCCATCGTCATCGAGATCATCGCCGGCATCACCTTCGGCGTGGTCAGCGGCCTGCGCCGGGGCCGGGCCGTGGACACCACCCTGCTGGTGCTCACCCTGATCGTGATCTCGGTCCCGACCTTCGTGACCGGCTACCTGCTCCAGTACGTCCTCGGCGTGAAATGGGGCTGGGTACGGCCCACCGTCTCCTCGGACGCCCCGCTCAACGAGCTGATCCTGCCCGGCGTGGTGCTCGCGCTGGTCTCCCTCGCCTACGTCACCCGGCTCACCCGCACCTCGATCGCCGAGAACGTCAAGGCCGACTACGTCCGCACCGCCGTCGCCAAGGGCCTGCCCCGCCGCCGGGTCATCACCCGGCACCTGCTGCGCAACTCGCTGATCCCGGTCGTCACCTTCATCGGCACCGACATCGGCGCCCTGATGGGCGGCGCCATCGTCACCGAGCGGATCTTCAACATCCACGGCGTCGGCTACCAGCTCTACCAGGGCATCCTGCGCAACAACGCCCCCACCGTGGTCGGCTTCGTGACCATCCTGGTGATCGTCTTCCTGCTGGCGAACCTGCTCGTCGACCTGCTCTACGCGGTCCTGGACCCGAGGATCCGTTATGCCTGAGCCGTACGACCCGCTGAAGCCCGGCGACCGGGAGGCGATCGCCCCCACCGGACAGGGCGGCGCCATGGACCTGGCGATCGAAGAGGCCGAGAGCCTGGAGAAGGGCCCCGGGACGGGCGGGCCGGCCGCGCCGAACGAGAAGGCCCGCAGCCTGTGGTCCGACGCCTGGCACCAGCTGCGCCGCAACCCGGTCTTCATCGTCTCCTCGCTGCTGATCCTCTTCCTGGTGGTCATCGCCATCTGGCCGCAGCTGATCGCCTCCGGGGACCCGCTCCAGTGCGACCTGTCCAAGTCCCAGCAGGGCTCGGCCCCCGGCCACCCCTTCGGGTACGACACCCAGGGCTGCGACGTGTACACCCGCACGGTCTACGGCGCCCGCGCCTCCATCACCGTCGGCATCTGCGCCACCGTCGGCGCCGCCCTGCTCGGCTCCCTGCTCGGCGGCCTGGCCGGCTTCTTCGGCGGCTGGTGGGACGCCCTGCTCTCGCGGATCGCCGACATCTTCTTCGGCATCCCGGTGGTCCTCGGCGGCCTGGTCTTCCTGTCCGTGGTCACCAGCACCACCGTGTGGCCGGTGGTCGGCTTCATCGTCCTGCTGGGCTGGCCCCAGATCGCCCGTATCGCCCGCGGCTCCGTGATCACCGCCAAGCAGAACGACTACGTCCAGGCCGCCCGGGCGCTCGGCGCCGGCAACGGCCGGATGCTGCTGCGGCACGTGGCGCCCAACGCCGTCGCCCCGGTGATCGTGGTCGCCACCATCGCGCTCGGCACGTACATCGCCCTCGAGGCCACGCTGTCCTTCCTCGGCGTCGGCCTGCGCCCGCCCACGGTCTCCTGGGGCATCGACATCTCCAACGCCGCGTCCCAGATCCGCAACGCCCCGCACATGCTGCTCTACCCGGCCGGTGCGCTGAGCCTGACGGTGCTGGCGTTCATCATGCTCGGCGACGCGGTGCGCGACGCCCTCGACCCCAAGCTGCGCTGAGGAGTTGGGCCCAATGCTGCTCGAAGTCCGCGACCTGCACGTGGAATTCAAGACCAGGGACGGGGTGGCCAAGGCCGTCAACGGGGTCAACTACTCGGTGGACGAGGGCGAGACCCTGGCCGTCCTCGGCGAGTCCGGCTCCGGCAAGTCGGTGACCGCCCAGGCCGTGATGGGCATCCTCGACATGCCCCCGGGCCGGATCCCGCAGGGCCAGATCCTCTTCAAGGGCAAGGACCTGCTCACCATGAAGGAGGACGAGCGGCGCAAGGTGCGCGGCGCCGAGATGGCGATGATCTTCCAGGACGCGCTCTCCTCCCTGAACCCCGTGCTCACCGTCGGCGCGCAGCTGGGCGAGATGTTCGAGGTGCACCGGGGCGCCTCCCGCAAGGACGCCCGGGCCAAGGCGGTCGAGCTGATGGACCGGGTGAAGATCCCGGCCGCCAAGCAGCGGGTGGGGGACTACCCGCACCAGTTCTCCGGCGGCATGCGCCAGCGCATCATGATCGCCATGGCGCTGGCCCTGGAGCCCTCGCTGATCATCGCGGACGAGCCCACCACCGCCCTCGACGTCACCGTCCAGGCCCAGGTCATGGACCTGCTCGCGGAGCTCCAGCGCGAGCTGAACATGGGTCTGATCCTGATCACCCACGACCTCGGCGTGGTCGCCGACGTGGCCGACAAGATCGCGGTCATGTACGCCGGGCGGATCGTCGAGGCCGCCCCGGTCCACGAGATCTACAAGGCCCCGGCGCACCCGTACACCAGGGGCCTGCTGGACTCGATCCCCCGGCTGGACCAGAAGGGCCAGGAGCTCTACGCCATCAAGGGCCTGCCGCCCAACCTGCTGGCCATCCCGCCCGGCTGCGCCTTCAACCCGCGCTGCCCGATGGCCCAGCCGCTCTGCCGCACCGACGTGCCGCCCCTGTACGAGGTCACCGAGTCGCCCGTGCCCCGCACCAGCGCCTGCCACTTCTGGAAGGAGTGCCTCCATGCCTGAGGCGATCCTCGAGGTCCGCGACCTGGTCAAGCACTACCCGCTGACCCAGGGCATCCTCTTCAAGAAGCAGATCGGCGCGGTCAAGGCCGTCGACGGGGTCTCCTTCGACCTCGGCGCGGGGGAGACCCTGGGCATCGTCGGCGAGTCCGGCTGCGGCAAGTCCACCGTCGCCAAGATGCTGGTCAACCTGGAACGCCCGACCGCCGGCGCCATCTCCTACAAGGGCGAGGACCTGACCAAGCTCTCCGCCCGCGCCCTGAAGGCCGTCCGCCGCAACATCCAGATGGTCTTCCAGGACCCCTACACCTCGCTCAACCCCCGCATGACGGTCGGCGACATCATCGGCGAGCCGTACGAGATCCACCCCGAGGTGGCCCCCAAGGGCGACCGGCGCCGCAAGGTGCAGGACCTCCTCGACGTGGTCGGCCTCAACCCCGAGTACATCAACCGCTACCCGCACCAGTTCTCCGGCGGCCAGCGCCAGCGCATCGGCATCGCCCGGGGCCTGGCCCTGCGGCCCGAGATCATCGTCGCCGACGAGCCGGTCTCCGCCCTCGACGTCTCGGTCCAGGCGCAGGTGGTCAACCTGCTCGAGCGGCTGCAGGCGGAGTTCAGCCTCTCCTACGTCTTCATCGCCCACGACCTGTCGATCGTCCGGCACATCTCCGACCGGGTGGCGGTCATGTACCTCGGCCGGATCGTGGAGACCGGCACCGACACCGAGATCTACGACCACCCCACCCACCCCTACACCCAGGCCCTGCTGTCGGCCGTGCCGGTGCCCGACCCGGGCGCCCGGGCCCACCGCGAGCGGATCATCCTCACCGGCGACGTGCCCTCCCCGGCGAACATCCCCTCCGGCTGCCGCTTCCGCACCCGCTGCTGGAAGGCGCAGGAGCGGTGCGCGCAGGAGGTGCCGCTGCTCGCGGTGCCCGCCGAGTTCAGGCTGAAGGGCGGCCCGGCCGCCCACGACTCCGCCTGCCACTTCGCCGCCGAGAAGCAGGTCGTCCCCCAGGAGGGCGAGCTCCCGCCGCCGCCGGCCCCGCCCCCGCCGCTCGGCAAGGAGTCCTGACGCAGTGCCGACTCACCCCTGAGATGGATCCGCGAGGCCCCCGGTGGACACCACCGGGGGCCTCGCCCCTTGTGCCGGGCGGCCTGAGCGGGGCCCTGTACCAGGCCGGGCGGATATGCGGGGCGATTTTGCCAAGATCCACGGAGCGTGCTGGATTGATCACCGACCGTCGAGGTCCGGTCGCCGGCCCGCCCGGCCACCGCCGAACCTCCGTCCCGTCACGCCCGGAAGGCCTTCGGATGCCCCTCGCAGACCTGATCGAGCACCTCCTGCCCCGGCTGCCCGGCGACGCGCTGGTCACCGACCCCGCCCAGCTCCTCGCCCACGCCCGTGACGCCGCCCCGTTCTCCGACGGGGGCACTCCCGCCGTCCTCGCCCTGCCGGACACCCCCGAGCAGGTCTCCCACATCCTGCGCACCACCTACGAGTTGGGCGTACCGGTGGTCCCGCAGGGCGCCCGCACCGGCCTGGCCGGGGCCGCCAACGCCGTCGACGGCTGCCTGCTGCTCTCCACCGCCCGGATGGACCGGATCCTCGCCATCGACCCGGCCAACCGGCTGGTCCGCTGCGAGCCCGGCGTGGTCACCCGGCACCTCAACGAGGCCGTCGCCCCGCACGGCCTCACCTACCCGCCCGACCCGGCCTCCCGGGACCGCTGCACCATCGGCGGCAACATCGCCACCGACGCCGGCGGGGTCTGCTGCGGGAAGTACGGCACCACCGCGGACTACGTGCTCGGCCTGGACCTCGTCCTGCCCGACGGCCGCCGTACCCGCACCGGCCGCGACACCGTCAAGGGCGTGGCCGGCTACGACCTGACCCGGCTGGTGGTCGGCTCCGAGGGGACCCTCGCCGTGGTGGTCGGCGCCACCCTCGCGCTGCGTCCGCTGCGGCCGCCGGCCCTCTCGCTGCTCGCCCGCTTCCCGAGCCTGACCACCGCGGGGGACGCGGTGGCCGCCCTCACCGCCACCGGGTACGTCCCCTCCGCGCTCGAACTCCTGGACCGGGCCACCTCGCGGGCCGTCCACGCGCTGGGCCACCCGCTGATGCGGCCGGACGGCGCGGCCACGCTGATCATCGAGAGCGACGGCGGCGACCCGGCGGGCGAACTGGCCGAGATGGCCGCGCTCTGCCGGGCGGCCGGTGCGGCGGAGGTGACCGTGGCCGCCGACCCCGCGGAGTCCCGGCGGATCACCGAAGCCCGGCGGCTGGTCACCCCGGCCCTGGCGGCCGTCGCCGCCGGGCTGCCCGGCGATGCCACCGTGCTCGTCGAGGACGTCGCCGTACCCCGCTCCGAACTGCCCAAGTTCATCGGCACGACCGAGGAGATCGCACACCGGCACCGGCTGCGCCTCTACACCCTCGGCCACGCGGCGGACGGCACCCTGCACCCCGCCGTCGTCTTCGACCGGGCCGACCCCGACGAGAGCCACCGGGCCCGGCTCGCCTACGACGAGATCATGGCCGCCGCACTGGCCCTGGGCGGCACCACCACCGGCGAGCACGGCATCGGCACCCTCAAGCGCGACTGGCTGGCCCGCGAACTGGACCCCGCCTCCCTGGAACTCCAAAGAGGCCTCAAGCGCCTCTTCGACCCCAAGAACCTCCTCAACCCCGGCAAGGTCGTCCAGGCCTGAACGGGCCCGCCGCGCACGCGTCGGGCCCGGTCCGCCGGGGTTCGGGGTGGGCGGACCGGGTCCGGCGTCCGGTGGAGGCCGGCCGGGCTCGGGTCAACGGGTCTCGGTGGCCTCCTCGATCGCGGCCAGGGCGGGATCGAGGACGATGTCCTCACCCCGGTCCGCGGTCGTCGGTTCCTCGGGGAAGTGGCAGGCCGTCAGGTGGCCGTCCCGGTTCCCCGCCAGCCGTACCAGCGGGGGCTCCTCGGCCGCGCACTTCTCCTGCGCCTTCCAGCACCGGGTGCGGAACCGGCACCCGGAGGGCGGGTCCACCGGCGAGGGCACGTCCCCCGCGAGCCGGATCCGCTCCCGGCCGCCGCCCGCCTCCTCGTCCGAGAGCACCGCCTCCGGCACGGCCGAGAGCAGCGCGTGCGTGTAGGGGTGGCGCGGGCGCAGGTAGATGGAGTCCCGGTCGCCCGACTCGATGATCTTCCCCAGGTACATCACCGCGAGCCGCTGCGAGAAGTGCCGCACGATCGCCAGGTCGTGGGCGATGAAGACGAAGGCGATGCCCAGCTCCCGCTGGAGTTCCTGGAGCAGGTTGACCACCTGCGCCTGGATCGACACGTCCAGCGCCGAGACCGGCTCGTCCGCCACGATCAGCCGGGGCTCCAGGGCCAGCGCCCGGGCCACCCCGATGCGCTGCCGCTGCCCGCCGGAGAACTCGTGCGGGAAGCGGTTGTAGTGCTCCGGGTTGAGGCCCACCGTCTCCAGCAGCTCCCGCACCCGCCGCTCCCGGCCGCCCGGCGGCTCGATGCCGTTGATCTCCATCGGGCCCTTGATGATCGAGCCGACGGTCTGCCGCGGGTTCAGCGAGGAGTACGGGTCCTGGAAGATCATCTGGATCTCGGAGCGGACCGGGGCCAGCTGCCGCCGGCCGGCGTGCGTGATGTCCTGCCCGCGGTACCGGATCGAGCCGCCGGTCGGTTCCAGCAGCCGGGTCAGCAGCCGCCCGGTGGTCGACTTCCCGCAGCCGGACTCGCCGACCAGCCCGAAGCTCTCGCCCGGGTGCACCGTCAGGTCGATCCCGTCCACCGCCTGGACGGCGCCGACCTTCCTCTTGAAGGGGAAGCCGCCCATGATCGGGAAGTGCTTGGTGAGCCCCCGGGCGACCAGCAGCGGCTCGCCGGCCGGTCCGGCCGCCTCCCGCGGCGCGGGCAGGGTCCTCTCATCGCTCATGGCGTCTGGCTCCTCGGGCCCCGGCCGGTCAGCCGCGGCATGATCCGCTCGGTGTACAGGGTCCGCTTCTGCTCCGCGCTCAGGTGGCAGGCGCTGGCCCGGCCGTCCGCCAGTACCGGCCGGACGTCCGCGCAGCGGCCGCCGCCCACCTCGGCGGTGAAGGCGCAGCGCGGGTGGAAGGCGCAGCCGGAGGGCGGCGAGAGCAGGCTCGGCGGGGTGCCCGGGATCGGGGTCAGCGTGGTGCCGACGTCCGAGCCCAGCCGCGGCATCGAGCTCAGCAGGCCCCAGGTGTAGGGGTGCTGCGGTGCGCGCAGCACCTCGCGCACCGCGCCGCGCTCCACGGCCCGGCCGCCGTACATCACCAGGATGTCGTCGGCGGTGTTGGCGATCACGCCGAGGTCGTGGGTGATGAAGACGATCGCGGTGCCGAACTCCTGCTGGAGGTCGCGCAGCAGGTCCAGGATCTGCGCCTGCACGGTGACGTCCAGCGCGGTGGTCGGCTCGTCGGCGATCAGCAGGTCCGGGTCGCAGACCAGCGCCATGGCGATCATCGCGCGCTGCCGCATGCCGCCGGAGAACTGGTGCGGGTAGTCCTTGGCCCGCAGCCGGGGGTGCGGGATGCCGACCTTGCCCAGCATCTCCACCGCCCGGTCCCAGGCCTCCCGCCGGGAGGCGCCGGTGTGCTTCATGTACGGCTCGGCGATCTGGCGGCCGATCGTGTAGTACGGCGACAGGGCGGTCAGGGCGTCCTGGAAGATCATCGCCATCTTGTTGCCGCGCAGCTTCTCCAGCGTCCGCTCCGGGGCGCCGGTCAGCTCCTGGCCGTCCAGCACGATCTCCCCGGCGATCTCGGTGAACTGCGGGTTGTGCAGGCCCAGGACGGTCAGGTTGGTCACCGACTTGCCCGAGCCGGACTCGCCGACGATGCCCAGGGTCCGGCCGCGTTCGAGGTCGAAGGAGAGCCCGTCGACGGCCTTGACGATGCCGTCCTCGGTCCGGAAGCGCACGTACAGGTCGCGCACCGAGAGGAAGGCCCCCGGCGCCGCGCCCGGCGCGCCGCCGGCTTCCTTGGTCAGGGTGGTCACGCGCTCTCTCCTAGGCCAGCCGCACGCGCGGGTCGATGAAGGCGTACAGGGCGTCCACGACGATGTTGAAGAGCAGGATCATGGCGGCGCCGAAGAGCATCACGCCCAGCAGGAGCGGCAGGTCGGAGTCGGTGACCGCGTGCACCGAGAGGTTCCCGAGGCCGGTGAGGCCGAAGGTGTACTCGGTGATGATCGCGCCGCCGAGCAGCGAGCCCAGGTCGATGCCGAAGATGGTGATGATCGGCACCAGCGAGCCGCGCCAGGCGTACCGGAAGAAGACGTACCGCCCCGACATGCCCTTGGCGCGGGCGGTCTTCACGTGCTCCTCCTGGAGCTGTTCGACCATCGTGGAGCGGGCCATGCGGGTGTAGTTGCCGGTGAAGATCGTCGACAGGATCACCCAGGGCAGCAGCAGCCCGGTGAACCAGTGCAGCGGGTCGTCGGTGAAGTTCGTGTACTTGGGCTGGGGCAGCAGCTCGGTCTGGAAGACGAAGAGGGCCAGCGCCATCGGGCCGAGGAAGTAGATCTGCATCGAGCTGAGCACCAGCGACCCGCCGCTGAAGATCTTGTCGGTGAGGGTGCCGCGCTTCCACGCGGAGACCATCCCGGTGCCCAGGCCGACCGCGAGGAAGCAGACCGAGGCGCCCAGGGTCAGCGACAGGGTGACCGGGAAGCGGTCGGTCAGCAGCCCCCAGACCGGCTCCGACTTGGCGAAGGAGTAGCCGAAGCAGGGTGCCGGACAGGGCCCGAGGTCGAAGTCCCGCCCGACGAAGAGCCCCTTGAGGAACTCCCAGTACTGGACCGGGACGGGCTTGTCGATGCCGAGGTTCTTGTGGATCACCGCCAGGGCGTCCGGCGTGCAGGTCTTGCCGCAGGCCAGCAGCGCCGGGTCGTGGGGGATCGCGAAGAAGAGGTAGAACGTGAACACGCTGATCAGCAGCAGGATCACGAGGGAGCCGAGGATCCGGCGGAGGAGGAAGCGCAGCATCAGTGGGCAGCTCTCAGCGGCGTGGGCGGGGCGCCCCCGGGGTCGGGGGGCGCCCCTGGGAAGGGGTGGCGCGGGCTCCTTCACGAAGAGCGTGCGCGGGCTACTTCACGAAGACCTTGCGCGGGTCGATCGCGCCGATGACGTCGTCGTAGACGACCCCGCCGACACCCGAACCGGCGATCTGGGTCTGCTTGTAGTAGCCGGTGGGCACCACGTTGACCACGTTCTCCAGCAGGTACTTGTTGACCTTGTTCCACTCGGTGGCGGCCTTCGCGGCGTCCGTGATCGCGTTGATCCGGTCGATGTCGGCGTTCACCTTGGGGTCGTTGACCTGGGAGTAGTTCTGCGCGCCGTCCTGGATCTGGCGGCCGTCGTACAGCGGCGGGATGACGGTCGAGGCCGAGGGCCAGTCCGCGCCCCACGCGGTGTGGAAGATGTCGTACTTGTTGTTGATCTTGCTGACGACGTCGTAGTACGTGTCCTTCGGGATCTCCTGGCGCTGCACGTCGAAGCCGGCCTTCTTCAGGCCCTCCGCCATGCCGGTGGAGTACTGCTGGCCCTCGGGGGTGTTGATGTACCCGAAGGTCAGCTTCATGCCGACCTTGCCGGCCTCCTCGAGGAGCTTCTTGGCCTTCGCCGGGTCACCGGCCGGGTGCTCCTTCTTGCCGTACGGGTCGTAGCCCTCCTCGAAGCCGGAGACGGTCGGCGAGATCAGGCCGCCCGCGATGCCCATCGCGTCCTCGCCGCCGTAGGCGCGGACGAAGGGCGAGACCGGCAGGGCGTAGGCGATGGCCTTGCGGACCTTGACGTCCTGGAGCTCGGGCTTGTGCATGTTGATGTTCATCTGGCCGACGTACGGCTGGAAGCCGGAGACCGTGCGGGCCTTGAGGGCCGGGTCGGCCTTCACCTTGGCCAGGTTGGTCGCGTCCACCTGGTTGCTGAAGCTCAGGGCGGTCTTGTTCTCGCCGGTGTCGGCGATCAGCCGGCGGCTGGAGTCCTCGAACTGGTGGTTGAAGGTGATGTTGAACTGGTCGGGGTAGGCGTTGCGGATCGGGTCCGTCTTCGGGTCCCAGTTCGGGTTCCGGACCAGGGTCATCGACTTGTCGGACTTGAATTCCTTGATCTTGTACGGGCCGGAGGTCACCGGGGCCTTGTCGTAGGCCTTCTGGGTGTCGCCCTTGGCCGAGACCACGCTGTATCCGGCCATCGCCAGCGCATAGGGCAGGTCGCCCTTGGGCTGGGCGAAGTGGAAGACCACCTTCTTGTCGTCCGGGGTGTCCAGGATCGTCGCGGGCAGGTGCGCGCCCTTGTACGGGCCGTCCGGCAGCAGCTTGCGGTACTCGGCGCCCGGCTTGTCCGCCATCCACTGCTGGATGAAGGTCGGGCCCTCGGTGATGACCGGGGAGAACAGCCGCTCGAAGGTCTGCCGGACGTCCTTCGAGGTGATCGGCGTGCCGTCGGCGAACTTGATCCCGTCCTTGAGCGTGTACGTCCAGGTCTTGCCGCCGTCGGAGGGGGTGCCGCTGTCGGTGGCCAGGTCGCCGACGACCGTGTGGCCCTTGCCGGTGGCGTCCGCCTTGTAGCCCGTCAGGCCGCGGTGGATCAGCTGCGAGAGCTCCATCTCGTCCGAGACGTAGATCTGGCCCGGGTCCAGGTGCGAATAGCTGTCCCGCTGGAAGACGTTGAGCTGGCCGCCGGGCTTGGCGCCCGCGACCGGGGCGGCCGGACCGGTGGACGCGGCGGCGTCACCGAACTTGATCTGCGCCTGCTGGCTCTTGGCCTTCTCGTTGTCCTTCGAGCTGTCGTGCTTGGAGCCACCGCCCCCGCCGCCGCAGGCCGTGAGCGCGAGGGCGCTCGCGGCGACCACCGTGATGGCGGCGTACGCTCTGCGTCCACCTTGAGGAGTCACTGTTCCACCTGCCGTCCGTCATCGAAGAGATGTCAGCCATCCGGTGCCTGGGCGCGAACGCCTCGGCCCTGTGGACGTCGTGATTAGCGCGCGGCCTTGGGATCGAAGGCGTCCCGGACCGAGTCCCCGAGCAGGTTGAACGCCACGATGAAGACGATCATGGCGATGCCCGGGAAGAACATGTACGTGAGGTCGACCTCGTAGACGGACGCCGCCTTGGCGAACATCGCGCCCCAGTCGGGGGTCGGCTCGACCACCCCGACGCCGAGGAAGGACAGCCCCGCCTCGGCGGTGACGAAGTTGGGCAGCATGAAGGTGCCCTGGACGAGGATCGGGGTGATCAGGTTCGGCAGGATCTCCTTGCGGATGATCCGTCCCGGCGAGGCCCCGCTGACCTTGGCGGCCTCGATGAACTCGCGTTCGCGCAGCGTGAGGGTGGTACCGCGGAGCAGCCGGGCCAGTCCCATCCAGCCCAGGAACCACTGCACCACGATCAGCGCCAGCACCCGCACGTACGTCGGCGTCTCGTCCTGCGGGTCGACGAAGAGCGAGACCACCACCGGCATCGACGCGATGAAGAACAGCTGCGCCGGGAAGGCCAGCAGCAGGTCGATGACCCGGCCGATCCAGTAGTCCGTACGGCCGCCCAGGTAGCCGGCCGCGACGCCCAGCAGGATGCCGGTCAGCACCGTGGCCACGGTGACCGCCAGCGAGATCATCAGCGAGGTGCGGATCCCGTAGAGGAGCTTGGTGAAGACGTCGTAGCCGTTGCCCGGTTCGAGGCCGAACCAGAACTCCCCGCTGATCCCGCCGTTGGGCCCGACCGGGGTGCCGGCGCTGTCGAACAGCTCCATGCGCTCGTCGGCCCAGACGGTGTACGGGTTCTTGCCGTACAGCTTGGAGATGACGGGGGCGAGCAGCCCGGCGGCGAAGAAGAACAGCACCACGTAGGCCGAGATCACCCCCGACCGGTCGCGCCGGAAGCGGCGCCACATGAGCTGCCCGGGCGAGCGCCCCGCCAACTCCTGTGCATCGGCGGGACCGACGGGTGCGAGCGGATCCGACGGCGGATCCTCGGTCGCTCCGGTTGCGGCTTGGGAAGGACTCGTCATCGCGTACAGCCCCCGCGCTCAGTCGTGGAATTGAGCGGAACTCTCTTGTCGCGGGACAGGCCAGTCAAGGGGCAGGACGGGCTTGGCGGGGGCGACCGCCACAACTTGAGCAAAGGGTGTTCTGATCGCCGCCGTAACGTGCTTGACCAGTGCTGCGGCTGTGCTGACATGGGCGATAAATACCCATCAACTTCGTTAACACGCAGGCAACTTGACTGTCGCAGAACCGATATGCGAACCAGCCACGCTGGCCAGCGTACGGCCGTGCGGGTGCCGTCGGCCGGTCGGGAGACGGAGGTCACTCGACCGGCCTTCCGCGCGCCCGTGCGCACAACCGCGCGCCCCCTCGGTCCGGGGGCCATGCGCCCCCTCGTGCACCCGTGCTCCGACCGATGTCCTCGCACGGAAAGTTATGATCCGTAGCGCATGGTGGGTATGACTCCGCCACGTGCTGCTCCTTGCTGTCCGCTGTCACAACGAAGCCGTCCGGGCCCGCGAACGAATGTGGAGGTGAACCGCCGTGGCACTCTCGATTTCGGCGGTGGTGCTGCTGGCGATCATCGTCTTCCTCCTGATCAAGAAATCAGGACTCAAGGCGGGCCACGCGGTGGTGTGCATGCTGCTGGGCTTCTACCTGGCCAGCTCCACCATCGCCCCCACCATCAGCGACCTGACCAACAGCGTCGCCGGCATGCTGGGCGACCTGAAGTTCTGACCCCCCGGGCCCCCGGCGAACCGCCGCCGGGCCCGGTCAGCCGTCCCCCGGCCCGGCGTCCGCCGCCAACACGGCGTCGGCCCGCATCAGTTCCTCGTCGCTCAGGCGTGGCTGTACCCACCCCCGCCCGCGGGCGTGCGCCGCGAAGCGGGGGTCCAGCGGCACGTGGTACCGCTCGACGTAGTGTGCGAGGTCGGAATACCAGTACCAGCTGCCGTCGGTACGGAAGTCCAGCCCGGCGATGAATTCGCGACCCGGGCTGAGCCGGTCGTGCACGCCGACCCCGGCGACGGCGATCACCGACCCCGCGCGCAGGTATGCCACGAGCCGCTGCTCGTCCGGCTGCGGGTGGTCGCGGACCGCATCGGCGAGGGAGGGGCCGGCGGTGTCGCCGTGCGGCAGCTCGCGGTAGGTGCCGAGGACGCGGTCGCGGGCCGCGGGAGTGCTGGTCATGGGCAGGAAGGGTAGGCGGGGCGCCGAGCCGGGCGCGAGGGGGATCACGGCCCCGCGGTGGGCCGGTGGACGGTGGTCGGCGGGGGTCGGATTCTGTTCTTGTGGGCTTCCCGGGGTGGGGGTGGGGGCGGACTAGGCTGGGGGGATGAACGGTCTTCCCGCGCGGCGTCTGCTCCTGGTGCACGCCCACCCCGACGACGAGTCGATCAACAACGGCGCCACCATGGCGAAGTACGCGGCCGAGGGCGCCCACGTGGCGCTGGTGACCTGCACGCTGGGCGAGGAGGGCGAGGTCATCCCCGCCGGTCTCGCCCACCTCGTCGCCGACCGCGAGGACACCCTCGGGGCCCACCGCATCGGGGAACTCGACGCGGCGATGGCCGAGTTGGGCGTCACCGACCACGCCTTCCTCGGCGGCCCGGGCCGGTTCCGGGACTCCGGGATGATGGGCCTGGCGCAGAACCGCCGCCCCGGCGCCTTCTGGAACACCGCCGTCGACGACGCCGCCCCCTACCTGGTCGAGGTCATCCGGCGGGTCCGCCCCCAGGTGCTCGTCACCTACGACCCCGACGGCGGGTACGGCCACCCGGACCACATCCAGGCCCACCGGGTCGCCATGCGGGCCGCCGAACTCGCCGCCGAGAAGGCCTTCCGCAAGGACCTCGGCGAGCCGCACGAGATCGACAAGATCTACTGGAACCGCGTCCCCCGCTCGGTGGTCGAGGCCGGCTTCGAGTTGCTGCGGGCCGAGGGCACGAAGACCCCCTTCCCGGGCGTCGCGCAGGTCGACGACGTGCCCGGCGTGGTCGAGGACGCCCGGATCACCGCCGAGATCGACGCGCCGGCCTACGCCGCCGCCAAGGCCGCCGCGATGCGCGCGCACGTCACCCAGATCTCCGTGGACGGCACCTTCTTCGCGCTCTCCAACGACCTGGCCCAGCCGCTCTTCGTCAAGGAGTACTACGAGCTGGTCCGCGGCCGTTCGGGTGCACCCGAGGGCGAGCGGGAGCAGGACCTCTTCGCCGGGGTGGGCGTGTGACCGGGGCCAAGAAGCGCGCCCGGGCGCACGGCTCGCCGGCCGCCGCCCCCGCCGCCCGGCCGGTCCCGGCCGGACCCCAGGAGCCCCGCCCGGTCACCCTCGGCCGGGTCGCCCTGCTGCTCGGCCTGTTGCTCGCCGGCGCACTGGTCGGCATCGCGGGCGCCCTGGTCATCGAGGCCTGGTTCCCGGCCGGGCTGGTGCTCGCGCTGCTCGCCGCCGCCGGCTGCTTCCTGGGCGGCCGGATCGCCGCACGGGGCGCGCTCGGCGTGGCCGCACCGGCCGTCGGCTGGCTGGCCGTCTTCATGTGGCTGTCCGGGCCCCGCCCGGAAGGTGACGCCGTGTTCGTTGCCGGAATCAGCACATATGTCTACATGCTGGGCGGAATCGTCGCCGCTGTGATCTGTGCCACCCTCCAGCTCCCGGCGGCCCGGCCGGTTTCGGCCGCCCCGCGCAGCGGGTGACGTGCCCTTGCGGCCGACGGCGCATCGGTGCGCGGGGGTTGTGAGCAGGCCCCGCGGGGGCTCCCGGGGGCGCGTACCGGAACCGGGCTTCCCCCGGTGGTCAGTTGCCTCCGGGCGGCGGCCAGTATGGTGGACGGCGCCGCCGAGCTGCCCGCGCACGGTATGACGGGCGGCGGAGCCAACCGGGAGAACCTGCCTTGAGCCGTGAAACTGACAGTTCGTCCTCCGGGCCCCAGGGGCGCGGCGGAGCCGCCTACCCGTCGGGTACGCCGCCGTACGGATCCCGCCAGTATCCGTCCACGGACACCGGGCCGAGCGCCCCGGAGGAGCACACCATGACGTCCAAGCCCGCGCCCTCGCCGCTGCCCGAGGAGCCCAAGACCGAGACCACGCTGACCACCCGGATCCGGATCAACATCCCGGGTTCCCGGCCGATCCCGCCGGTGGTCGTGCGCAAGTCCGTCGCGTCCGACGCGGACGGTCCGTCCGCCGACCCGGAACCGGCCGCCCCCTCCGAGGCGTCCCCGTCCCAGGAGTCCGCGGCGCCGGAGCCGGCCGCCGAGCCGAAGCCGGACGGCGGCGGATGGTTCGCCCCGCGCAAGTCCTCGGCCCCGCCCGCGGCGCCCCGTCCGGCCCTTCCGGGCCCGGGCGGCGGACCCGCCGCCGGAGCCCCTGCGGGGGGCTCTGACAACGGGGGTACGGACATGAACGCATCGGCACCGGGCCAGCGCCCGGCGGCCCCGCGCACGGGCCTGCCGCAGCGGCCGGTGGGCCGCGGGCCGGCCGCCCGGCCCGGCGCGCCCGGAGGCTTCGGCGCCGGCGGCCCGGGTGCGGGCACCGCCGCGGGCCCCGCCGGCGGCGCGGGCACCGGCACCGGCTTCGGCGGCCCCGGCGGGCCGGCCCCCGGCCTGCCCACCCGCGGCCCCGGCCCCCGCCCCGGCCAGGGCTTCGGCGGCCCGGCGGGCCAGGCTCCGGGCGCCCCCGCCCCGATGGAGAACGCCTTCGGCGCCCCGCCCGCCCCGGCCCCCACCGGCCAGGGCTTCGGCGCCCCCGGCGGCCCGGCGCCCACGGACAACGCCTTCGGCGCCCCGGCCGGCCCGCCGCCGGCCCAGAACGCCTTCGGCGCGCCGACCGGCCCGGCCCAGACCGGCCCGGCCCCCGCCGGCTTCGGCCCGGGCGCCCCGGGTGTCCCCGGCGCCCCCGGTTCCCGCGGCGCGGCCGGAGCCCTCAACGGCATCCCGGCGCCCACCGGCCCCACCACGGGCCCCGCCATGGGCGCCATGCCCGTCGCCCCCCGCGCCGAGGACGACACCACCGCGCTCACCCCGCAGTGGCCCGGCCCCGAGCTCGGCGGCGACGCGCCCACCAGCGCCCTGCCGGTGGTCCCGCCGCCGGCCCCGCGCCCCGGCCCGGCCCCGATGGGCGGCCCCGGCGGCCCCGGCGCCGCCCCGATGGGCGGCCCCGCCGGTGGTCCGGCGGGTGCCCCCGCGGGCCCCGGCGACAGCCCGGGCCTGAGCAGCCCGGCCCAGGCGCCCCGGCGCCCGCTGCCCAAGGCCAAGAAGGCCGCCGCGGCCCGCAAGGGCGGCTCCAAGCTGGTGCTGGCCTGCTCCGGCGCGGTCGCCCTGCTCGGTGTCGCGTACGGCGCCGGCCTGCTGCTGAACCACTCCGACGTGCCCAAGGGCACCACCGTGCTCGGCACCGACATCGGCGGCAGCAAGGAGGAGGCGCTGGACAAGATGCGCCAGGCCTTCGGCGCCCGCGCCACCGCCCCGATCCAGCTCACCGTCGGCGGCAAGCAGGTCGAGCTCAAGCCCGACAAGGCCGGTCTGACCCTCGACGACCAGACCACCGTCCGCAACGCGGAAGGCAGCGACTACAACCCGCTCTCCGTCATCGGCTCGCTGTTCGGCAACGAACGCGCCGCCGACCCGGTGGTCCACGTCGACGAGGAGAAGCTGCAGGTCGCCCTCCAGGACCTGGCCGGCGCCTCCGGCTCGGCCGTCGAGGGCACCATCACGTTCGCGCCGAACAAGGTCACCCCGGTCCCCGGCAAGGCCGGCACCGCCCTGGACGTCGACAAGTCCATGGCCGCCGTCGAGGAGGCGTACCGCACCCAGCTCGCCACCGGCAAGGCCCCGGCCGTCGAACTCCCCGTCACCACCCGCGAGCCCGTCATCGGCCAGGCCGAACTGGACCGCGCCATGGAGGAGTTCGCCAAGCCCGCGATGTCGGCCCAGGTCGTCATCAAGGCCGGCGCCAAGTCCATCCCGTTCGGCCCGGCCCGCTCGCTGCCCAAGATCCTGGGCATGAAGGCGGTCGACGGCAAGCTGGTCGAGACCTACGACCTCGCAGCCCTCAAGGAGCTGTACGGCGACACCTTCGACGGGGTGACGATCATGCGGGGCTCCGGCCAGCGCACCGCGGTCACCCCCGAGGACGTGGTCGTCGCCCTGCGCCAGGCGCTGCGCGGCAAGACCACCGCCGAGCGGGTCGGCGTCATCGAGACCGACCCGAGCTGACCTGCGCGGGGCGCCCCGGCGCCCGCCCGACCGAGCCCCCGCCGGCCCCCGGCGGGGGCTCCGTCATGTCTGCCGCATGACATCTGTCATGCGGCGATCACGACGCACGACACTGCCGCCCGGGCCCCTGCTGCAGCGATTCTTGAGCCATGACGACGACGACCGTGAAGAACTCCACCACCGTGGTGAGCTTCGAGAACGTGACCAAGAGCTACGGCCCGGTCCGCGCGGTCGACGGCCTCTCCCTCGAGCTGCACCCGGGAGAGACCGTCGCCCTGCTCGGCCCCAACGGCGCCGGCAAGTCCTCCACCCTGGACCTCCTGCTCGGTCTGCGCCCCGCCGACTCCGGCACGGTCCGCGTGTTCGGCGGCACCCCCCAGCAGGCCATCGCGGCCGGCCGGGTGGGCGCCATGCTCCAGAGCGGCGGCCTGATGGAGGAGGTCACCGTCCGCGAGCTGGTCGCCCTGGGCTGCGCGCTGCACCCCCGCGCCCACAAGACCGACGAGGTGCTGGCCCGGGCCGGCATCACCGAGATCGCCGACCGGCGGGTGGACAAGCTCTCCGGCGGTCAGGAGCAGCGGGTCCGCTTCGCCCTCGCCACCGCCGGCGAGAACGACCTGATCGTCCTGGACGAGCCCACCACCGGCATGGACGTCACCGCCCGCCAGGCCTTCTGGGCCACCATGCGCGAGCAGGCCGACCAGGGCCGCACGGTCCTCTTCGCCACCCACTACCTCGAGGAGGCGGACGCGATCGCCGACCGCGTCCTGGTCCTGCACCGCGGCCGGCTGCTGGCCGACGGCACCGCATCCGAGATCAAGGCCCGGGCCGGTGCCCGCCGGGTCTCCTTCGACCTGGCCGGTCCGATCGACGAGGCGCAGCTGCGCGACCTGCCGGCGCTCACCCGCCTGGAGGTCAACGGCCGCACCGTCCGCCTCCAGTCCGCCGACGCGGACGCCACCGTGCACGCCGTCTACGCCGCCGGCCTGTACCCGCAGAACCTGGAAGTCGCCGGGCTCGGCCTGGAGCAGGCCTTCATCGCCCTCACCGAGGCCGAGGAGGCCCGCTCATGAGCACCGCACTGGTCCGCCTGGAGATCGTCCGCGCACTGCGGAACAAGAAGTTCCTGTTCTTCACGGTGATCTACCCCTCCGCCCTGTTCCTGATGATCGGCGGCACCCAGAACGGCGACGTCGACGTGATGGGCACCCACCTGGCGCTGCCCGCCTTCTACATGGTCGCGATGGCCTCCTTCGGCGCGCTGACCGCCGTCCTGATGGGCAACAGCGAGCGGATCGCCAAGGAGCGCGAGAAGGGCTGGGTCCGCCAGCTGCGGCTGACCGCCCTGCCCGGCCGCGCCTACGTGCTCGCCAAGGTCGCCAGCGCGGCCGTGGTCTCCCTGCCGTCCATCGTGGTGGTCTTCGCGGTGGCCGCGGCGGCCAAGAACGTCCGCTTCGACGCCTGGCAGTGGCTCGCCCTGACCGGCGCGATCTGGGCCGGCAGCCTGGTCTTCGCCGCCCTCGGCGTGGCCATCGGCTACCTGGTCAGCGGGGACACCGCCCGTCCGGTCACGATGATCATCTACTTCGGCCTGTCCATCCTCGGCGGCCTGTGGATGCCCACCACCGTCTACCCGCAGTGGCTCCAGGACATCGCCGAGTGGCTGCCCACCCACGCCTACGCCGCCCTGGGCCAGGCCATCGAGCTGGGCAACGCCCCGCAGGCCAAGGACGTCGCCATCCTGGCCGTCTACTTCGTGATCTTCGCGGGAGGCGCCGCCTGGCTCTACCGCAAGGACACACTGAAGGCATGAACGTGAAGACCACCCGCGACCCGGCCGACGCTCTGGAGAGCGACGGCCTGGTCCGCATCGGGGCCCGGCCGGTGGGGCGCCGCCAGACGGTCGTCAAGTCGCTGTGGGTCGGCATCTGGCTGCTCTACCTCGGCGCGCCCGTCTCGGACCTGGTCGGCGGCGGCCACTCCGTCGGCGCCCGGGCCCTCGGCGCCCTCGGCCTGGCCGGCTTCGTGGCCTGGTACCTGGTGCTGGTCTTCCGTACCGGGCGCCCCTTCGACGCCCGGCGGGTGCTGACCTCGCTGGGCGTGATGGCGGGCCTGGCCACCCTCCTCGTCCTGAGCCTGGGCCGCGAGTGGCTGGTGCTGTTCGTGTACGTCTCCATCGCCTCGGGCGCCGCCCTGCCCAGCCGGTACTCCCGCTGGACCGTGCCCGGCACCAGCGCCCTGCTCGCCCTCCTCGTCCCGGTCGTCCCGGGCGGCGCCGACTACCTGGCCGGGCTGCTGGTACCGGCCCTGCTCGGCGGGTTCGCCATGGCGGGCGTCCGCAAGCTGATCGCCACCACCGTCGAGCTGCGCCAGGCCCGGGCCACCGTCGCCGAGCTGGCGGCCAACGAGGAACGCCTGCGGCTGGCCCGGGACCTGCACGACCTGCTGGGCCACTCGCTCTCCCTGATCACGCTCAAGAGCGAGCTGGCCGGCCGGATGCTGCCCGACCACCCCGACCGGGCCGCCCAGCAGATCTCCGACATCGAGCAGGTCTGCCGGCAGGCGCTGGTCGACGTGCGCGAGGCGGTCAGCGGCTACCGCCGGCCCACCCTGCCCGGCGAACTGGCCGGCGCCCGCACCGCGCTGACCGCCGCCGGGATCGCCGCCGACCTCCCGCTGGACCCGGAGCTGCCGGAGCTGCCCGAGGAGGCCGAGTCGGCGCTCGCCTGGGCGCTGCGGGAGGCCGTCACCAACGTCGTGCGGCACAGCAGCGCCCGCCGCTGCACCGTCGAGCTGGTCAGCCGCAACACGCTGGACGGGCCCGAGCTGGAGCTGGTGGTCCGCGACGACGGCTCCGCCGGCGGGGCCGTCCAGGCCGGCAACGGCCTGACCGGGCTGACGGAGCGTCTGGCGGCCGTCGGCGGCCGGCTGTCGGCCGCCGGCACCGCCAAGGGCTTCACGCTGCGCGCCCGGGTGCCCCTGGAGGCCCCGTCCCCGGACGCCTGACCGGCCCCGCCCCGACCGCCCGGACCGCCTCCCGGCCCCGCCCCCTAGGATCGGCAGCATGACCAGCACCCCCATCCGCGTCCTGCTGGCCGAGGACCAGTCGATGGTGCGCGAGGCGCTCGCGGCCCTCCTCGGCCTGGAGCCCGACATCGAGGTGGTCGCGCAGGTGGCGCGCGGCGACGAGGTGCTGGCCGCCGCCCGCGCCCACGAGGTCGACGTCGCCCTGCTCGACATCGAGATGCCGGGCCGCACCGGCATCGAGGCGGCCCGCGAACTGCACGCCGCGCTGCCCGCCCTGAAGATCGTCGTCCTGACCACCTTCGGCCGCCCCGGCTACCTGCGCGGCGCGATGGAGGCGGGGGCCTCGGCCTTCCTGGTCAAGGACGCCCCCGCGGCCCAGCTCGCCGAGGCGGTGCGCAAGGTCCTGGCGGGGGAGCGGGTGATCGACCCGACCCTGGCCGCCGCCGCCCTGGCCGAGGGCGCCAACCCGCTCACCGAGCGGGAGCGGGAGGTGCTGCGGGCCGCCGCCGGCGGCGCCACCAACGCCGAACTGGCCGCCGCCCTGCACCTGTCGCAGGGCACCGTCCGCAACTACCTCTCCACCGCCATCCAGAAGCTGGCCGTCCGCAACCGTGCCGAGGCGGTCCGGCTAGCCGGCGAGAAGGGCTGGCTCTGACGCCGCGTACGCGGCCCGGACCGCCGGCTCCGGGGCCGCCGGGACCGGCCGCCGCAGCCCGCGCAGGAAGTCCGCCACCAGCGGGGCGATCTGCGGCAGATGGGTCTCCAGCGCGAAGTGCCCGGTGGGGAAGAGGTGCATCGCGGCGTCCGGCAGGTCCCGCAGGTAGGCGCGGGCGCCCGCCTCGGTGAAGAACGGGTCCCCGGTGCCCCACAGGATCAGCGCCGGCGGCCGGTGCGCCCGCAGCCAGGCCTGCCAGACCGGGTAGCGGGAGACGTTCGACCGGTAGTCCAGCGCCAGGTCCACCTGCGCCTCCTTGCGGCCCGGCAGGTCCAGGAAGTGCTGGTCCAGCGTCCAGGCGTCCGGGTCGAGCAGCGCGGCGTCCGGCACCCCGGCCTCGTACTGGAACCGGCTGCCGGCCAGCGTCGCGAGCCCCCGGATGTGCTCGGCGTCGCCCGGGTTCTCCCGTCGCAGCGCGATGAACTCCCGTGCGGCGTAGGACAGTCCGTCCTTGTAGGCGTTGCCGTTCTGGACGATCAGCCCGGCCACGCGCGCGGGCTGCCGCTCGGCCAGGCGGAAGCCGACCGGAGCCCCGAAGTCGAAGAGGTAGAGGGTGAACCGGTCCAGCCCCAGGGCCTCGACGAAGCCCTCGGTGACCTCGGCCAGCGCCTCGAAGCTGTACGTGAACCCGGCCGGTACCTCGGTACGGCCCGAGCCCGGGTAGTCGGGGGCGATCACCCGGAACTCGCCGCCCAGCGCCGCCATCAGCCGCTTGTACTGCTGGGAGCCCGAGGGGAAGCCGTGCAGCAGCAGCAGGACCGGCGCGTCGACCGGTCCGGTCTCCCGGTAGAAGACGCACACGTCGCCGACATCGACGTAGCGGTGGACTATCGGGGCCAGGCTCATCACATGCCTCCAGCGGGTGGGTTCCCAGGGGGTGGCGCCACCGCCCGGGCAGCGGGCGGCCATCCGCTGAAAGCTAGCCCGCGCCCCGCGAGAACTAGTTGAGCATCGCCCGGGCCGCGGCCGCCTCCGCCCGGATCCGCTCCGCGGCCGGCGGGTCGTAGGCCGTCACCACCTCCGCGTACGACTCCAGCTCCCGCGCCCCGAGGACGAACTCCCCGCGCTGGACCAGCAACTGGCCCCGTTCGTACCGCAGCCTGGCCGGATGGGAGGGCAGCAGCAGGGCCAGCTCCAGGGCGGCCAGCTGGACCCCGGAGTGCTCCGGCCGGGTCGCCGCCCAGGCGCGGACGTTGCCCAGCACCCGCTGCACGATGGCCAGCGGAGCTGCCGGCTCCAGATAGGCCGGGTCGAGCGGGGCTCCGGTGGCGCTCACCACCAGCAGCTCCGCGTCGGTCCCGGTCAGCGGCCGGCCGCCGGCGAACGGGTCCGCGAGCACCCGCTCGGCCGGATCCCCGAAGCCGACGACGAAGTGCCCGGGCAGCGCCACCCCGTAGACCGGGGCGCCGGCCCGCCGGGCCACCTCCATCCACACCACCGACAGCAGGATCGGCAGTCCCCGGCGCCGCCGCAGCACCGCGTGCAGCAGCGAGGAGTCCAGCCGCTGGTAGTCCGCGGGGGCGCCGTGGAAGCCGTACCGGCCGCCCAGCAGCTCCGCCAGCGCCGAGGCCCAGCCGCGCGCCCCGCCGGCCCCGCCGGCCGCGTACGGCAGCTCGCCCGCCAGCCGGTCCAGCTCGATCTCGGCCTCGTCCAGGGTGCGTTCGGCCGCGGCCGGCCCGGCCGGGTCCGGGTCCAGCTCGGCGGCCAGCAGCAGGCACAGCCGCGCCAGGTCCGGCCGCTCCGCGCGGGCCTCGGCGGCGAACTCCTCGCGCCGGTTCACGGCGCCGCCGGGGCCTCGGGACCCCGGAAGTGGTGGTAGGCGTGGTGCGGGGCGAAGCCCATCCCGTCGTACAGACCCAGGGCCGCGGCGTTGCCGGCCTCGACCTGGAGCCAGGCCGCCGAGGCGCCCTCCGCCAGCGCCCGCCCGGCCAGTGCGGCCATCACCAGGGTCGCCAACCCCTGCCGGCGGGCGGCCGGATCGACCTCCACGGCCATGAAGCCGGCCCACCGGCCGTCCACCACGCAGCGGCCGATCGCCGCCGTGCCGTCCTCGCCGGGCACCGTCGCGAACCACACCGAGGGGCCGGCCGCCAGCACCTGGGCGACCTCCGGGGCCGGTGCGGCGGAGCGCTGGTAGCGCGCCGTCCAGGCCGCGTCGGCGGTCCGCGAGAGCCGGACCCGGGAGACGTCCGCCACCCGGTCGGCGATCGGCGCCAGCGCCGCGATCCGCACCTCGGCCGAGACCTCGCGGACCCAGCCGCGCGCCTCGAGCTGCGCGCACAGCACCTCCTGGGTGCCCGCCGCGCCGGTGGCCGCCTGCACATAGGCCGGAAGTCCGCGTTCCGCATACCAGGCCGTCACCCGCGCGAGTGCATCGTCGAGCGGTATGCCCGGCTCCCCGAGCGGCAGCACCGAGTTGGCCCGCCGGGTGAAGCCCACCCGGGCCCGGGCCCCGCCCGCGGGCACCTCGCCGGGGGCGTCATGGGCCGCCGCACGCAGCTCCCAGTCGCCCAGGCGGGCGCTCTCCACGGGCTGCCAGGCCCGGGCGCACACGCTCGCAAGTTCCTCGAAACCCGCCGCAGGACCGCGTCTGCGGGCCGGGGCAGGGGGCACAATCTTGCCCGCAACCAGCGTCGATTCCGCGATGTGGACGGTTTCTCCGGTTCGTCGTGTGATCACGAGCACACCCCCGTTCCAGGATGTGAGAACACCGACCGTGTCAGTGAACGTGCCCGTGCCGTCCCGCTCGGGGTTCAGGCGCCGTACCGATACGCGTTTGCCCACGTCAGACGGGTTAATGCGGACCTCAAACCGTCCACCGGCAGTGATTTCCACGGCTGTGTGCGCCCCTCCTGTTCGGATCGTGCCCGGGAACGGAGATACTAGGTGCGGGCATCGACGACGCCGCGCTCCCGCGCGATATGGAAAGCCCTACCGAGGAGGAACGAGAGCGTGACCTACGTCATCGCGGAGCCTTGTGTCGACGTCAAGGACAAGGCCTGTATCGAAGAGTGCCCGGTCGACTGCATCTATGAGGGTTCCCGGTCCCTGTACATCCACCCGGACGAGTGCGTCGACTGTGGTGCCTGTGAGCCGGTCTGCCCCGTCGAGGCGATCTTCTACGAGGACGACACCCCGGAGGAGTGGAAGGACTACTACAAGGCGAACGTCGAGTTCTTCGACGAGCTCGGTTCGCCCGGTGGTGCCTCCAAGCTCGGTCTGATCGAGCGCGACCACCCCTTCGTGGCGGCCCTCCCGGCCGACATCAACGCCGAGCACTGATCCGGCGCCCCGGTCCTGTACGGCAGCCCTGCCGTACAGGACCGATGTGTTTTCCGCCCGTACGGGTCGCCGCCCGTGCGGGGGACCGTACGAGAAAGTGAGCACATCCCGTGGCCGCAGTCTCCGCCCGCCTGCCCGCCTTCCCCTGGGACAAACTGGAGCCGTACAAGGCGACCGCCCGGGCCCACGCGGACGGCATCGTCGACCTGTCGGTCGGTACCCCGGTCGACCCGGTACCGGCGCACATCCAGCAGGCACTGGTCGCGGCGGCCGACTCCCCGGGATATCCCACCGTCTGGGGCACCGCCGAGCTGCGGGACGCCATCGCCGGCTGGGCGCAGCGGCGCCTGGGCGCGACCGCGGTCGGCCACCGCAACGTCCTGCCGGTCGTGGGCTCCAAGGAGCTCGTCGCCTGGCTGCCGACCCAGCTGGGCCTGGGCCCGGGCGACAAGGTCGGCTACCCGCGGCTGGCGTACCCGACGTACGAGGTCGGCGCGCGGCTGTGCGGCGCCGAACCGGTCGTGTACGACGACCCCACGGACCTGGACCCGGCCGGCCTGAAGCTGTTGTGGCTCAACTCCCCGTCCAACCCGACCGGTCGGGTGCTGGCCAAGGACGAGCTGGTCCGGATCGTGGCCTGGGCGCGCGAGCACGGCGTGCTGGTCTTCTCCGACGAGTGCTACCTCGAGCTGGGCTGGGAGGCCGATCCGGTCTCGGTCCTGCACCCCGACGTCTGCGGCGGCTCGTACGACGGCCTGGTGGCGGTCTACTCGCTCTCCAAGCGCTCCAACCTCGCCGGCTACCGGGCCGCGTTCCTCACCGGCGACGAGGCGGTCCTCGGCGAACTGCTCCAGATCCGCAAGCACGGCGGGATGATGACCCCGGCCCCGGTGCAGGCCGCCACGGTCGCCGCGCTCGGCGACGACGCGCACGTGGCCGAGCAGCGCGAGCGGTACGCCGCCCGGCGCACGGCCCTGCGCGGCGCGCTGGAGGCGCACGGCTTCCGGATCGAGCACAGCGAGGCCAGCCTCTACCTGTGGGCCACCCGCGACGAGCCCTGCTGGGAGACCGTCGCGTACCTGGCCGAGCGGGGCATCCTGGTGGCGCCCGGCGACTTCTACGGCACCGCGGGCGAGCGCTTCGTCCGGGTGGCCTTCACGGCCACCGACGAGCGGATCGCGGCGGCGGTCAAGCGGCTGGGCTGACCCGGCCCCCGTCCCGTACGCCCGAAGGCCCCCGGAGCAGCGCTCCGGGGGCCTTCGGATCGTGCGGTGCCGGTCAGCCGCCGAGGCCGCCGAGCGGCAGCCCGCCCAGGGAGGGGGCGGCGGGCACCAGACCGGCCGGGGCCGCCGGCACGCCCTCGGTCGGCACCTGGGCCGCGAGGCCGTCGGTGGCCAGACCGGTGTGCGAGGCCGCGCCGGTCGCCTCGCCGACCAGGTCGGTGGCGCCGTCCGCGGCGGTGAGCGAACCGAGCTGCGGGAGTGAGGTGGCATCCGCCGCGCTCGCCGCGCCGGCCGCACCGACCACGGGTGCCGCTCCCGCTGCGAGCAGCAGCGCGGTGCGGGCGATCCGGCGGGTCAGGGGGTGGGACATGGTGCTCCTTACGGACGGGGTCACCGGCATGGGCGCCGAGTACGCCATGACAACCGGCCGCGGGGCGGGGTTGGTTGCGGTACCGCTCGGTAAAGGATCGGTAACGCATCGCATTATCGGTCTCCGGGGAAACCGTTCGAATGCCTGGTCAGGCCGCTGCCGGAAGGTTCCCCCGCGCGGGGCGCACCGCCCCCTCACGGGGGACGTCCCGCACGCCTGTGCAGCGGCCGGTGGCCGCTACGGCCGGGGCGCCGGGGTCATCACGACCCCGGTCCGGCGCGCGTCGGAGTCCCGCCACCGCCCGCCGTGCGCCCCCGCCGTCCAGACGCGCCCGTCGTACGAGACGGACGCCAGGTGGAGCGCCCCGGCCCGCGCCACGGCCCAGTGCGCCAGCACCCACCCCCGCCGCTCGGAGGCGACCGGCACGGTCACCGGCGAGCCCGGGGCCGGCGCCGAGGCGCCCTTGGCACCGCCCCGCAGCACCCCCGGCCCGAAGTCCCGTACCAGCGCCGTCCGCACCGTCGCCGCCGAGCCCTCGACCTGCCCGGCCGGTCCGCCGCAGGACAGCGCGGCCGGCTCCCGCCCGGCCAGCGCCCCGGCCAGCAGCTGCGCGTCCGGCTCGTGCTTGGCGTAGGCCTGCGGGAAGCCGCTCAGCTGGACCCGCTGCGCCGCCACCGTCAGCGGCAGCCGCGAATAGCCGCGGACCTCCGCCAGCCGGTCGTAGAAGATGCCCGCCGAGTACACCGGGTCCAGGATCTGCGCGGCGGTGCCCCAGCCCTGCGAGGGCCGCTGCTGGAAGAGCCCCAGCGAGTCCCGGTCGCCGTGGCGCAGGTTCCGCAGCCCCGACTCCTGCATCGCCGTGGCCAGCGCGATGGTCAGGGCCCGCTCCGGCATCCCCTTGCGGAGGCCCACCGCGGCGATCGTCGCCGCGTACGAGGCCTGCTCGGGGGTCATCTCGTACGTGGCGCCCTCGCCGCTGCCGCCGCCCGCGGCGCGCACGGTGCAGCGCGGGGCGCCGGCGCCGCCGTTGGAGGCGTACTGGGCGGCGAAGTACCCGGCCAGGGCGAGCAGCACGCACACGGCCGCGGCGAGGCGCAGCGGCCGGCGGCGCCGGCGGGGCCGGGGGCTGGATTCGGACACGGGAGCGGGCACGCCGCCCACCGTACTTGAGTCGGTCTCGTGGTCCACCGGACGGACGCCACAGGCTCATCCAGGTCCGGGGCGCTAGGGTCGGGAGCATGCCAGATACCGCGCTCGACCTCAGCCTTGACGCCGCCGAGCTGACCGCCCGGCTCGTCGACGTCCCGTCCGTCAGCGGCAACGAGAAGGCCCTCGCCGACGCCGTCGAACTCGCGCTGCGCGCCCTGCCGCACCTCACGGTGGACCGGTACGGCAACAACGTGGTCGCCCGCACCGACCTCGGCCGCGCCGAGCGGGTGGTGCTCGCCGGGCACCTCGACACCGTCCCGATCGCCGACAACGTCCCCTCCCGCCTGGACGAGAACGGCGTGCTGTGGGGCTGCGGCACCACCGACATGAAGTCCGGGGTCGCCGTCCAGCTGCGGATCGCCGCGACCGTCCCCGAGCCCAACCGCGACCTCACGTTCGTCTTCTACGACAACGAGGAGGTGGCCGCCGACCTCAACGGCCTCGGCAAGGTCGCCGAGGCGCACCCGGACTGGCTCGAAGGCGACTTCGCGGTCCTGCTGGAGCCCTCCAACGCGCAGGTCGAGGGCGGCTGCCAGGGCACCCTGCGGGTGCTGCTCAGGACGAAGGGCGAGCGGGCCCACTCCGCCCGCAGCTGGATGGGCTCCAACGCCATCCACGCCGCCGGCCCGATCCTGGCGAAGCTCGCCGCCTACGAGCCGCGCAAGCCGGTCATCGACGGCCTCGAGTACCACGAGGGCCTGAACGCCGTCGGCATCGAGGGCGGGGTCGCGACCAACGTGATCCCCGACGCCTGCACCGTCACGGTGAACTTCCGCTACGCCCCCGACCGCACCAAGGAGGAGGCGCTGGCGCACGTCCACGAGGTCTTCGCGGACTGCGGCGTGGCCGAGATCGTCGTCGACGACCACAGCGGCGGCGCCCTGCCCGGCCTCTCCCACCCGGCCGCGCTGGCCTTCATGGAGGCGGTCGGCGGCCTGCCGATGCCCAAGTTCGGCTGGACCGACGTCTCCCGCTTCAGCGCCCTGGGCGTGCCGGCCGTCAACTACGGTCCCGGCGACGCGATGCTGGCCCACAAGGTCGACGAGCGTGTCGACACCAAGGCCATCCTGTACTGCGAGGACCGACTCCGAGCCTGGCTGACGGACTGAATTCCGCTTGTCTTCACCCTTGTGTGCCTACCCTGATGCGAACGATCAGCAGGAGGGAGCACATCATGGGCAACCCGGAGGGCATGCGGCGCAAGCCGGAGGAGCAGCAGCTCGGCCCGGTACTGCGACGGCGGGGCCAGGTGCAGGCGGGCAGTACGACCGACCAGCGGCTGCTCGACTCGGCCGGCCCGAGCGAGTGGGTGCACACCGACCCGTGGCGGGTCCTGCGCATCCAGTCGGAGTTCATCGAGGGCTTCGGGACCCTGGCCGAGCTGCCGCCCGCGATCAGCGTCTTCGGCTCCGCCCGTACCCCGGCGGACTCGCCGGAGTACGAGGCGGGCGTCCGGATCGGCCGGGCGCTGGTGGACGCCGGCTTCGCCGTCATCACCGGCGGCGGGCCCGGCGCGATGGAGGCCGCCAACAAGGGCGCCCGGGAGGGCCACGGCGTCTCCGTGGGCCTGGGCATCGAGCTCCCCTTCGAGCAGGGCCTCAACCCGCACGTCGACCTCGGGCTGAACTTCCGGTACTTCTTCGTCCGCAAGACGATGTTCGTGAAGTACAGCCAGGGGTTCGTGGTCCTGCCGGGCGGACTGGGCACCCTGGACGAGCTGTTCGAGGCGCTGACCCTGGTCCAGACGCAGAAGATCACCCGCTTCCCGATCGTGCTGTTCGGCACGGAGTACTGGAGCGGTCTGGTCGAGTGGCTGCGCGGCACGGTCATCGCCCAGGGCAAGGCCTCCGAGCGGGACCTGCTGCTCTTCCACGTCACGGACGACGTCGACGAGGCGATCGCCCTGGTCACGAAGGAAGTCGGGAAGTAGCAGCCCGCCTCAGGCGAGTCCCCGGCGGGCGACCGCCGGGGGCCGGTGGCCCTGGATCGAGGCCACCATCTCCAGGACCTGCCGGGTCTCGGCCACTTCGTGGACCCGGTAGACCTGCGCCCCGAGCCAGGCCGAGACGGCCGTGGTCGCCAGGGTCCCCAGCAGCCGCTCCTTGACCGGCCGGTCCAGGGTCTCGCCGACGAAGTCCTTGTTGGACAGGGACACCAGCACCGGCCAGCCGGTCTGCGCCATCTCGCCGAGCCGGCGGGTGGCCTCCAGCGAGTGCCGGGTGTTCTTGCCGAAGTCGTGGCCCGGATCGATCATGATCGCGTCCCGCCGCACGCCCAGCGCGGCGGCCCGCTCGGCCAGCCCCACCGTCACGCGCAGGATGTCGGCCATCACGTCGTCGTACTCGGTGCGGTGCGGCCGGGTCCGCGGCTCCACCCCGCCGGCGTGCGTGCACACCAGCCCGGCGCCGTACTGCGCGGCCACCTCGGCCAGCTTCGGGTCCACCCCGCCCCAGGCGTCGTTGAGCAGGTCGGCCCCGGCCTCGCAGACCGCCTCGCCGACCTCGTGCCGCCAGGTGTCCACGCTGATCACCACGTCCGGGTGGCGGCGCCGGACCTCCGCCACGAAGCCGACCGTGCGGCGGGCCTCCTCGGCCGCGTCCACGTGCTCGCCCGGGCCCGCCTTGACCCCGCCGATGTCGATGATCGCGGCGCCCTCGGCCACCGCCTGCTCGACCCGTGCCAGGGCCGGCTCGTCGCGGAAGGTCGCCCCCTGGTCGTAGAAGGAGTCCGGGGTCCGGTTCACGATGGCCATGATCACCGGTTCGTGCGCGGCGAACTCACGCCTGCCCAGTCGCAGCATCCGCTGTCTTCCTCCTCGTATCGTCGCCTGCGACCTTAACCGCCGTGGCCGCATGGCACGATCGTGACCGGACAGTCCGGCCCTGGGGAGTTGATCGTGTTCTGGTTCTTGCTGATCGCGCTGGTGGTGGTCGTCGCCGGGGTCACCCTCGCCGTGGTGGGCGGCGGTGAGCAGCCGGTGTTGCCCGAGGCCGATCCCGAGCAGGTCGCGGACGCGCTGCCGCCGGCCCGGCCGGTCACCCGCGCCGACGTCGACTCGCTGCGCCTGCCGGTGACCGCCCGCGGCTACCGGATGGCCGAGGTGGACGACGTACTGTCCCGGCTCGGCGCCGAGCTGGCCGAGCGGGACGCCCGGATCGCGGGTCTGGAGGCCGCGCTGGCCGGGGCCCAGGCCCACGCGGTCGGCGGTGCGGACCTCTTCCGGCGGGACGCCGGCGAGCCGCCGCGCGAGGCCGGCGACGAGCCCGGGGACGGCCGGCGGTGAGCGGGGCGGTACCGGGCCCGGACGGCCGGCTGCGCTGCCCCTGGGGCGTGAGCGCCGAGGACTACCTGGCGTACCACGACGAGGAGTGGGGCCGGCCGGTCCACGGCGACGACGCCCTCTACGAGCGGCTGTGCCTGGAGGCCTTCCAGTCCGGCCTGTCGTGGATCACCATCCTGCGGCGCCGGGAGGGCTTCCGGAGCGCCTTCGCCGGCTTCCGCATCGCGGCGGTCGCGGAGTACGACGCCACGGACGCGGCCCGGCTCCTCGAGGACCCGGGCATCATCCGCAACCGCGCGAAGATCGAGGCGACCCTGGCCAACGCGAAGGTGCTGGCCGGCTGGGCCCCGGGCGAACTGGACGCGCTGATCTGGTCGTACGCCCCGGAGGCCGGCCGGCCCGCGCCGGCCTCCCTGGCGGAGGTGCCCGCCGTGACGGAGGAGTCCACCGCCCTGTCCAAGGCGCTGAAGAAGGCCGGCATCCGCTTCGTCGGCCCCACCACCGCCTACGCCCTCATGCAGGCCTGCGGGCTGGTCAACGACCACCTGGAGGACTGCGCGGCGCGGTAGGGACCCGCGCCGGCGCGGCCGGCCGTCCGCCGTCCTCAGCGGCCGCGGAAGGCCGGCTTCTCCTTGGCGACGAACGCGGCCACCGCGGTGGCGTGGTCCTCGGAGGCCCCGGCCCGGGTCTGCAGCTCGTCCTCCTTCTCCAGGGCGTCGGCCAGCGAGCGGCCCGCACCGAAGGCGACCGCCTCCTTGAGGGCCGCGTACGCCACCGTCGGACCGGCGGCGAGCTTGCGGGCCACGGCCAGCGCCGCCCCGGCCAGCTCCTCGGCGGGCACGACCTGGTTCAGGATGCCGAGCTCCAGGGCCTCCTGGGCCGTGATGCTGCGCGGGAAGAGCAGCAGGTCCATGGCCCGGCTGGGGCCGATCAGCCGGGGGAGCGTCCAGGACATGCCCGAGTCGGAGGTCAGCCCCACGCCGGCGAAGGCGGTGGTGAAGGAGGAGGTGTCGGCGGCCACCCGGTAGTCGGCGGCCAGCGCGAAGCCGAAGCCGGCCCCCGCGGCGACGCCGTTGACCCCGGCCACCACCGGCTTGGGCATCTCGGTGATCGCCCGGACGATCGGGTTGTAGTGCTCGCTGACCGTGCTCAGGGCGTTCCCGCCGCCGGCCTCGCGTGCCGCCCGCAGGCTGCCCACGTGCTCCTTGAGGTCCTGACCGGTGCAGAAGGCCTTGCCGGTGGCGGTGAGCAGCACCGCCCGGACGGCGGGGTCGGCCCCGGCCTCCCGGAGGGTGTCCCGCAGCGCGACCTTCAGCTCCGTGTCGAGCGAGTTGTACGCCTCGGGACGGTTCAGGGTGATCGTCGCGAGACCGTCGGTCACGTCGTAGAGCAGGCTGTCGGCCATGGCAGGTGAGGTCCCCTCCGTCGCGGACCCGGCCAGGTCGGTACTGGCCGGTACAGGGTCAGCATGGCGGAGATCACCCGGGACCGGCATGTGATGTGCGTCAAAGAATCCGGATCGCCCGCCCCGCCGGACCCCGAGGCGCGGCGGCGAAGTATCGCAGCTGGATCCCCGAAATGAGTGGTTTTGGCCAAGCGCGTTGCCCAAGCGTTCACAGCCGAGGTTGGTCATCGGGTCCTGACATGCGGGATAATGGCCGGGAAGCAATGTGTTCGATGCCGGGTTCCAGGCGCCTGAATGGGGCCGTCGGCTGACGATGAGCTGGTTTCAGGAAGGGGAACGAGCATGGCGGCCATGAAGCCGCGAACGGGCGACGGCCCGCTCGAGGTCACCAAGGAGGGGCGGGGCATCGTCATGCGCGTACCGCTCGAAGGCGGCGGTCGGCTTGTCGTCGAACTGACCCCGGACGAGGCCGACGCTCTCGGAGACGCCCTGAAGAAGGTCGTCGGCTGACGCGTCAGCAAATCTGATCTTCCACTGCCCCGGTCGCCAGCTGGCGACCGGGGCAGTGCTGCGTCCGGGGTGCGGGCGGCGTCCGGTCGGGCTCGGGGGGCCGGCCGTGGGCTCAGCGCCGGACCGCGCAGAGCAGCCCGTCACCCACCGGGAGCAGTGCGGTCTGCAGGGCCGGGCTCTCCCGGACGGCGCGCAGCAGCTCCCGTATCCGCAGCACCTCCAGCGGCTGGGTGGCGGCGTCGACGGTACGGCCGTCGGAGAAGACCCCCTCGAAGCACACCAGCCCGCCGGGCCTCAGAAGGCGCAACGATTCAGCGAGGTAGTCGAGGGACTCGGTCGGGTCGCCGTCGCAGAAGACCAGGTCGTACCCGCCGTCCGCGAGCCGCGGCAGCACGTCCAGGGCCCGGCCGGGGATGAAGCGGGCGCGGTTGCCCGCGAAGCCGGCGGCCCGGAAGGCCTGGCGGGCGAAGGCCTGCCGGTCCGGCTCGGGGTCGACGGTGGTCAGCACCCCGTCCGGCCGCATCCCGTGCAGCAGGTGGATGCCGGAGACTCCGGTCCCGGTCCCGATCTCCGCGACCGCCTTGGCGTCCGCGGCGGCGGCGAGCAGGCGCAGCGCGGCGCCGGTGCCGGGGGCGATCGGGCGCAGGCCCGCCTCCCTCGCCCGGTCGCGGGCCCACCGCAGAGCGTCGTCCTCGGCGACAAACGCGTCGGCGAACGCCCAGCTCGTCTGCCGGTTGCCGGTAATGACCCTCTCCTGTCCCCATAGTTGGCGCAACGGTGACTGTATCCGTTGGCCGCGGGAACCCGCAGATGGGACCGGGCGTTGAGAGCTTCGTGGGGCACCGTCCGCCGGACGGCCGGGACCCCGTGCAAAGTTCACGCAAAAACGCTTATCCGGAGCTGACGGACGGGGTGGCTATGGTAGGGGCTCCACTGGACACCACCAGAGCCGATAGGGGAGGTGCGGCTGCGCCTGTGGATCGTGGGGGCGTGATCAGACGCCTCTTCAGGTCGGCGGGTGAGCCGAAATCCGTGACTGACATCGCTGACCGTTTCCACTCCGCTCCCAGCGCAACCACCGCGACCTTTGCCGCAGATGCGGGTTCGCAGGCGTGGACCCCTCCTTCGTGGGAGGAGATCGTCAGCACGCACAGTGCACGGGTCTACCGCCTCGCCTACCGCCTCACGGGCAATCAGCACGACGCCGAGGACCTCACCCAGGAGGTCTTCGTGCGGGTCTTCCGGTCGCTGTCGACCTACACCCCTGGCACGTTCGAGGGCTGGCTGCACCGGATCACCACCAACCTCTTCCTGGACATGGTCCGCCGCAAGCAGCGGATCCGCTTCGACGCGCTCGCCGACGACGCCGCCGAGCGGCTGCCCAGCCGCGAGCCGTCCCCCCAGCAGGTGCTGCACGACACCCACTTCGACGCCGACGTCCAGCAGGCGCTGGACACCCTGGCGCCTGAGTTCCGCGCGGCCGTGGTGCTGTGCGACATCGAGGGCCTGTCGTACGAGGAGATCGCCGCGACCCTCGACGTCAAGCTCGGCACCGTGCGCAGCCGCATCCACCGGGGCCGCTCGCACCTGCGCAAGGCTCTCAAGCACCGGTCCCCGGAGGTCCGGGCGGAGCAGCGGGCGCTGGCGGCGGTGGGAGGAGAGGGCGGAACCGAGTGAGCGGAGTCAGTCCGTCACCAGCGGAACACCATCTCGGCGACCGGCTCGCGGCCCTGGTGGACGGCGAACTGAACCACGACGCGCGCGAGCGGGTCCTCGCCCACCTGGCCACCTGCGCCCGGTGCAAGGCCGAGGCCGACGCCCAGCGCCGCGTGAAGAACCTCTTCGTCGAGACGACCCAGCCGATGCCCTCGGAGGGGCTGCTGGCGCGCCTCCAGGGCCTGCCCGGGGGCGACGGCGGCTTCCCCGGCCTGCCGGGCTCCGGCGGCCCCGGCTTCGCGGGCGCCGAACCGGAGCCGCGGTTCGCCTTCCCGGTCCACGCCGTCCCGGCGACGGGCCGGCACTCCGCCGTGCGCGGCCGCCGGTTCGCCTTCGCGGCGGCCGGCGCGGTGTCGCTGGCGGCCTTCGCGCTGGGCGGCTCCCTGCCGTTGGACCCGGTGGCGGATCCGCCACCGGTGGGTGAAGGAGTCGGCCCCGGGCGTCCGGGGCTCCTCTCGGTCTCCGACCGGGACGACCGCGACCGCTCGCACCGGCCGGCGGGGCAGCCCGCCCCGCTGCCCCCGGTGACGGTCATCCCCTACCTCCAGCCGGCCCCCGTCCGGCACGCCACCCCCACCGCGACCCTCTCGCGCTGAGCCGGCCCCGCCCGGCACCCCGGCCCGCGAGCGCGGTGCCGGGGTCCGGGCCCCGGCCCGGGGCGGGCCGGGTGGGGGAAATCACCCCGCACCGGCGGCCCGCCGCCGCAACCTGGTTGAATCCAGGTCAGGCACCCCGCCCCGGGGCGTGCCCCGATGCCGCGGGAGTAGCGCATGAGCGACGGCCGTCCGACGGAGCCGACGGACACCGTGCCGCGTCCACAGTGGTGGAGCCGGCCCGGCTCGACCACCCCCCTCCCGCCGCCGCGCCCCGCCTCCGAGGCCCCCGTACCCGAGCCGGTACCGGCCCCGGTCGAGCCCGCGCCGGTACCGGCGCAGACCGCACCTGCCGAGCCCGCGGCACCGGCCGACCCCCCGACGCCCGCCGAGCCCCCCGCGCCGGACGCGCCGGCGGCCGGGTACCCGGCACCCGCCCCGGCTCCGTACGGCGCCGCGCCCGCCCCCCGTTACGACCCCTGGGCCGCGCCGCTGCAGGCGGCCGAGGCGAAGCCGGCGAAGGACAAGGGCGGGGTGACGGCCGGGAAGCTGTGGGCCGGGGCGCTGGCCGTGGCGCTGGTGGCCGGCGGACTCGGCGGCGGGATCGGGGTCTGGGCCGAACGCAACGCCACCCAGAGCGTCCAGCTCGCCCAGGCCGCCCCCGGCAGCCCGGACCGGGCCCCCGACAGCGTGGCCGGCATCGCGGCCACGGCCCTGCCCGGCGTGGTCACCCTGCACGTCTCCGGCTCCGGCGAACAGGGCACCGGTACCGGCTTCGTCCTCGACGGCCGCGGCCACATCCTGACCAACAACCACGTCGTCGAGCCCGCCGCGAACGGCGGCCGGATAACGGTCACCTTCAGCGGCGGCGAGAGCGCCGTCGCCACCATCGTCGGCCGCGACACCGGCTACGACCTGGCCGTCGTCAAGGTCACCGGCGTCCACGGGCTGCGCCCGCTGCCGCTGGGCAACTCCGACGGCGTCCGGGTCGGCGACCCGGTCGTCGCCATCGGCGCCCCCTTCGACCTCTCCAACACCGTCACCGCCGGCATCATCAGCGCCAAGGAGCGCCCGATCACCGCCGGCGGCGACAAGGGCGACGGCAGCGACATCAGCTACGTCGACGCCCTCCAGACCGACGCCCCGATCAACCCCGGCAACTCCGGCGGCCCGCTGCTGGACGCCCGGGGCCGGGTCATCGGCATCAACAGCGCCATCCGCGCGGCCAACGAGGACAAGGGCGAGGACGGCAAGCAGCACCAGTCCGGCAGCATCGGCCTCGGCTTCGCCATCCCCGTCAACCAGGGCAAGCGGGTGGCCGAGGAGCTGATCGCGCACGGCCGCGCCAGCCACCCGGTCATCGGCGTCACCCTCGACATGCAGTACACCGGCGACGGAGCGCGGGTCGGCAGCAAGGACCGCGACACCAAGACCCCGGTGGTCCCCGGCGGCCCGGGAGCCAAGGCCGGCATCCGCCCCGGCGACGTGATCACGAAGGTCGACGGCACCCGGGTGCACAGCGGTGAGGAGCTGATCATCAAGATCCGCGCCCACCGGCCGGGGGATCCGCTCACCCTCACCGTGGTCCGCGACGGACGCGCCCGCGAGGTGCGGCTGGTCCTCGGTTCGGCGAACGGCTGACGTCGGGCGGCTGAATCCACGGAAGCCGCGGCGCACGCGGTATCCGGGCCCGGGGGGCGCCGGGTACCGTGGTGCGGGCCGGATGCGACAGTGGCCGACGGCACCGGATGCGTGGCAGCCCGACGGCACCGGATGAGACAACCGAGGAGCGGCAAGGTGTTCAACGACATAGGCGCACTCGAGCTGGTGACGCTCGTGGTCCTCGCCGTGCTCATCTTCGGCCCCGACAAGCTGCCGAAGGTCATCCAGGACGCCTCCCGCTTCATCCGCAAGATCCGGGAGTTCTCGGACAGCGCCAAGAACGACATCCGCTCCGAGCTGGGGCCGGACTTCAAGGACTTCGAGTTCGAGGACCTGAACCCGAAGACCTTCATCCGCAAGCAGCTCACGGAGAACGAGGACCTGCGGGAGATCCGCAGCAGCCTCGACCTGCGCAAGGAGCTCAACGAGGTCGCCGACAGCGTCAAGGGCACCGAGCCCGTCGCCGCCGCCGACCCGGCCGCCGCACTGCCCGGCCCGGACCTGGCCAAGAAGCCCGCGGAGCCGGCCGAGGCGCCCCGCAGCCGCTTCGACATCGACGCCACCTGACCCTCGGCTGCCCGGCCTGCCGGACTCGGATGGCTATCCTCCATCCTGTCCGGATCCAGGACGCCCGAGGGGGGCGGGCCACTCCGGACCCACGGAACGAGAGGCGGCCCTGATGGAGACGACCAGCCGGGTAGGGGTTCAACCGGTCCAGCCCACGCAGACGGACGGGCCGGGTGCACCGGCCCCCACGGCGGACCAGCCACCACCGCCCACCGCGGCCGCGCCCCAGGAGGCGGCGGCCGTGCCCGCGGCCCGGCGCACCGCCCAGGGCTACCTGCGCGCCGACTTCCCCTGGTACGGCCTGGACGAGGCCTTCACCGGCCCCCGCTGGCTGATGCAGGTCGGGGTGGGCGCGGACGGCACCGTCGAGCACGGCTCGGTCGGCCACGGCGAGGAGCCGGTGGTGCGCAGCGAGACCGGCGCGAACGAGCGCGAGAAGTTCGCGGTGGTGATCACCGTGGCCAGCAACCCGAACCGGCGCAGCGGCGACGGCACCGGCGTCCTGGAGGCCACCTCGGTCTCCTCCGCGGCCTGGCTCGCCGGCTCCGGGCTGCTGGCCTTCACCTGGCCCGGCCAGATGGACCACACCCGGCGCAGCGAGTGGCTGGACCAGCAGACCGAGACCGCCTGGGAGCTGGCCGACGACCTGGCCGGGTCCGACTGGTCGACGCTGTCCCTGCCGGTGGACGGGGTGCCGACGCCCTTCCACTACCGGGAGTCCGAGTTCGGCTGGGTGCTGGCCGGCTCCACCGCGTCCGGGGTGCACCTGGGCGCGTACGGCCGGGGCATGAGCGCCTACGGGCTCGCCTTCTCGCAGGCCGGGGACCTGGCCCTGTACCAGTAGCGGAACGCGCAAGGGCGCCGCTCCCCCCGGGGGGAGCGGCGCCCTTGCGGTGTCCTAGAACTTGTTGCGCGGGGTGATGCCCAGGGACATGCCCGACAGGCCGCGGGCCCGGCCGCCGAGCTTGCCGGCGATGGCGCGCAGCGCGGCGCCGGCGGGGGAGTCGGGGTCGGCGAGCACGACCGGCTTGCCGTTGTCGCCGCCCTCGCGCAGCCGGACGTCGATGGGGATCTGGCCGAGCACCGGCACGGTGGCGCCGGTGGTCTTGGTCAGGCCCTCGGCGACCATCTGGCCGCCGCCGGTGCCGAACACGTCGACCATCTCGTCGCAGTGCGGGCAGGGCAGGCCGGACATGTTCTCGACCACGCCGACGATCTTCTGGTGCGTCTGCACCGCGATCGAACCGGCCCGCTCGGCCACCTCGGCCGCCGCCTGCTGCGGGGTGGTGACGACCAGGATCTCGGCGTTGGGCACCAGCTGGGCCACCGAGATCGCGATGTCGCCGGTGCCCGGCGGCAGGTCGAGCAGCAGCACGTCCAGGTCGCCCCAGAAGACGTCCGCGAGGAACTGCTGGAGCGCGCGGTGCAGCATCGGGCCGCGCCACACGACCGGGGCGTTGCCCGGGGTGAACATGCCGATCGAGATGACCTTCACGCCGTTCGCCGAGGGCGGCATGATCATGTTCTCGACCTGGGTGGGCTTGCCGTCCACGCCCAGCATCCGCGGCACGCTGTGGCCGTAGATGTCCGCGTCGACCACGCCGACCTTCAGGCCGTCCGCCGCCATCGCCGCGGCCAGGTTGACCGTCACCGAGGACTTGCCGACGCCGCCCTTGCCGGAGGCGACCGCGTAGACCCGGGTCAGCGAGCCGGGCTTGGCGAAGGGCACCTCGCGCTCGGCGGTGCCGCCGCGCAGGGCCGCGGCCAGCTCCTTGCGCTGCTCGTCGCTCATCACGTCCAGCTCGACCGCGACCGAGGTCACGCCCTCGACCCGCTCGACGGCCTCGCGGACGTTCTTGGTGATCGTCTCGCGCATCGGGCAGCCGGAGACGGTCAGGTAGACCGTGATCGCGACCGATCCGCCGTCGCCGATCTCCACGGATTTCACCATGCCGAGCTCGGTGATGGGCCGGTGGATCTCGGGGTCGTTCACCGTCGCCAGCGCTTCGAGGACCGCGTCCTCGGTCGGCACGGCGGCGGAAGGGGTATCGGTAGCCATGAGCAGATGGTACGGCTCAGTAGCACACCCCGGGAAAGGCCGCTAGCGGTCGCCTTCGTCACTCTCGAGCGGGAATAGACGGCGCTCGTCCATTTCCTTGATCAGGTCCTGGAACTCCGAGCGGATCCAGTCGCGGGTCGCGACCTCGCCCAGACCCATCCGGAGTGCGGCGATCTCCCGCGTCAGGTACTCCGTGTCCGCGATCGAGCGTTCGTTCTGCTTGCGGTCCTGCTCGAGGTTGACCCGGTCCCGGTCGTCCTGCCGGTTCTGCGCGAGCAGGATCAGGGGGGCCGCGTAGGAGGCCTGGAGCGACAGCATCAGCGTCAGGAAGATGAACGGGTACTGGTCGAACTTCAGGTGCTCGGGCGCGAAGATGTTCCACAGCACCCACACCACGATGACCAGGGTCATCCAGACGATGAACCGGCCGGTCCCCAGGAAGCGGGCGACCCGCTCCGACAGCCGGCCGAAGGCCTCCGGGTCGTACTCGGGCAGCAGCGCCCGCCGCGGCGCCCGCGGCAGGTCCAGCCGCACCCGCGGACGGGCTGGCCCGCCCGCGGGCTTCTCGCCCCGCTCCGGACGGTCGGCCACCGACTCCCTGCCGCGGTCAGTGCCCACGTACGTTCTCCTCCGAGTGGAAGTCGGTCTCCCGCCAGTCCTCGGGCAGCAGATGGTCGAGCACGTCGTCCACGGTCACCGCGCCCAGCAGCGAACCGCTCTCGTCCACCACCGGCACCGCGACCATGTTGTAGGCCGCCAGGTAGCTGGTGACGGCCGGCAGCGAGGCGTCCGGCCGCAGCGGCGGCAGGTCGGTGTCCACGATCGAGGAGACCAGCGTGAACGGCGGGTCCCGCAGCAGCCGCTGGAAGTGCACGGTGCCCAGGTACTTGCCGGTCGGGGTCTCGTCCGGCGGCCGGCACACGTACACCTGCGCGGCCAGCGCCGGGGACAGGTCCTGCTGGCGCACCCGGGCCAGCGCGTCCGCGACCGTGGCGTCCGGGCGCAGCACGATCGGCTCGGTGGTCATCAGACCGCCCGCGGTGCGCTCCTCGTACGACAGCAGCCGGCGCACGTCGGCCGCGTCGTCCGGCTGCATCAGGGTCAGGAAGCGCTCCTGGTCGTCCGCCGGCAGCTCGGAGAGCAGGTCCGCCGCGTCGTCCGGGTCCATCGCCTCCAGGACGTCGGCCGCCCGCTCCTCCTTCAGCTTGCCCAGGATCTCGATCTGGTCGTCCTCGGGCAGCTCCTCCAGGACGTCGGCCAGCCGGTCGTCGTCGAGGGCGGCGGCCACCTCGGCCCGGCGCTTGGGCGTCAGGTGGTGCAGGACGTTGGCCAGGTCGGCCGGGCGCATCTGCTCGAAGGTGGCCAGCAGGCTCTCGGCGCCCTGCCCGTGCTCCTCCAGCGAGAAGCCGGTCACCCCCGACCACTCGACCGTCAGGGTCTCGCCGCGGCGGCGCAGCGCCCCCGCCTTGCCCTTGCGGACGAAGATCCGGTCGATCTCCCAGTCCCGCCGGGCCGGCAACTGCTGGATGGCCACGTCCAGGACGGTGACCTCCTCGCCGGAGCCGACCAGCGTCACCCGGCGGTCCAGCAGCTCGCCCATCACCAGCCGCTCGGTGGGCCGCTGCTCGAAGCGCCGCATGTTCACCACGCCCGTGGTGATGACCTGGCCGGACTCCACGCCCGTCACCCGGGTCATCGGCAGGAAGATCCGGCGCCGGCTGACCACCTCCACCACCAGGCCCAGCAGCCGGGGCGGCCGGCCGCCCACCCGGAGCATCGCCACCAGGTCCCGGACCCGGCCCACCTGGTCGCCGTTGGGGTCAAAGACCGGCACGCCCGCCAGATGCGACACGAAGATCCTGGGGGCGCCTGCTGCCATGCTCGTGCGCCTCCTCGTGAACCGTTTCTCCGGCCGGGCCGTCGTACCGGCCTTCAGGCTAGCCCGTCGCACCGGGGCACGCCCTGGTGGGGGCCGCCGCCCGGATGGCCCGGCGGGAGCGGCCCGGCCGGCCGGGGCGACCGCCCCGCTCCGGTTCCCGCCGGGCCCCCGGGTACGCTGCCTGCTGCACGTCGGACAGGAGAGAGGCAGCCCGCCCGTGACCGTGTTCCCCCCGGCCCTGCGGCTCCGCCGCGCCGCGCTGCTCGGCGCGGTCTGCGCGGGACTGGCCGTGGCCGGTGTCACCGGCTGCGGCGCCGACCCCGACGAGGGCACCAACGGCGTCGGGAAGCTCTCCGCCGACCAGATCGAGTCCAAGGCCCGGGCCGCGGCCGGCGCGGCCGACTCCGTGCGGCTGTCCGGCACGCTGGTCAGCTCCGGCACGTCCTACAAGCTCGACATGCGCCTGAAGGCCGACGGTGCCAGCGGCGAGGTCACCTCGAAGGACTCCACCTTCGAACTGCTGCGGCTGGGCGAGGAGCTGTACCTGAAGGCGGACGCGGCCTTCTGGAGCCACCGCGAGAAGCCGGGCGCGGCCTCCGACGGCTCCGGCTCCGGCTCCGCCGACCCGGCCGGCACCGACGGCGGGGAGCCCTCCGCCGACGCCACGGCCGCCGCCGGGAAGCTCGGCGACAAGTACGTGAAGGTGCCCGAGGGCGACGCCGCGTACAAGCAGCTGCGCGTCTTCACCGACATGAAGGTGCTGCTCGACGGGGTGCTCGGGCTGCACGGCAAGCTGTCGAAGGGCGACTACACCAAGATCGGCGCCACCCGGGTCATCCAGGTCGACGGCGACGAGGGCGCGGGCGGCCGGCTCTCCGTCTCCCTCCAGGGCACCGCCTATCCGCTGCGGCTGGAGCGCGCGGGCGGCGCCGGGGTGGTGGAGCTGGCCGACTGGGGCGCCCCCTTCACCCTGGAGGCCCCGCCGGCCGGCTCGACCGTGGACTACGGCAGCGCGCTGCCCAACGGCTGACCACGGCTCGGGGCCTGTCCGGCGGCCCTCGAGGGAGCCTGAGGGACCGCTGCGGGAAGAGCCCGCCGCACCCCCTACGCTGGCCCCCATGACGCTGACGTTGCTCGAGCAGGCCCTCGTCGAGGAGGCCACCAAGAAGTCCGGCCTCATCTGGGTCGAGGGGAGCGCCCCGGCCCGGGGGCTGTGGCACGCCTGGGTGGACGGCGCCGCCCACCTGCTCGGCGACGGTCCCGGCGAGCAGCCCTTCCCCGGCCTGGCCGACGGCGGCACCGCCGAGGTCACCGTCCGCAGCAAGGACAAGGGCGGCCGGCTCGTCGCCTGGTCCGCCGCGGTGCGCGAGCTGCCCCCCGGCGGCGAGGAGTGGCAGGCCGCGGTGGCCGAGCTCAAGGGCAAGCGGCTCAACGCCCCCGACTCCGACGCGATGACCGAGCGCTGGGCGCGCGAGTGCCGGCTGGTGCGGCTCACCCCGGTCGCGGTCCACGCCGAGCTGCCCGGTTCCTCGCTGGCCGCGCACCCGCTGCCCACCTCCGCGACCACCCGCCGGCCCGTCCCCGCGGCGCTGCCCAAGCTGCTGTTGAAGCGCAAGAAGCGCCGCTGAGCCCGGACCCGCACGGACGCCCCCGCACCCACCCGGTGCGGGGGCGTCCGCGTTCCCGGGGCGGCCCGGACGACCCCGGCGACCTGCTGCGTCCTCCGCAAGTGAAGGAGGTTTGGCGGGAGTTTGGAGGTCCTATGGCGGCCCTTTGCAGCATGGGGGACGTCCCAGCCGCCAGTCACCCGAGGGAGGTGCTTCCCATGAAGAAGATCCAGATCCGTAAGGCCGGCCCGGTCCGCCTGACGTCTTCTGCCTGTCACGTCTACCCGAACCCCAGCTGAACCGGGGCCAGGTGACGACGCCCCGGTCACCGGGGCCCGGGCGCCGGCGTGTCCCCGCGACACGCCGGCGCCTGCACAGCCGAGGACGACGGGCCGGACGAGAGGGAGGACCCCATGGCCGACGAGGGCCCGCGGGCGCCGGCCGACACCCCGCTGGCGCTGCACCCGCTGGTCTACCTCGACGAGGGCGAGGAGGTCACCATCGGCCGGCCGGACACCGACTCCTACGCGATCTTCCCGCCGGACGGGGCGCAGCTGGTCCGCCGGCTCCAGGACGGCGCCACCCCCGCCGAGGCGGCCGACTGGTACGAGGCGGAGTACGGCGAGCGGGCCGACGTCGGGGACGTCGTCGAGGCCCTGCACGAGCTGGGCTTCGTCCGCACCGGCGACGAGGCGGCGGGCGCCGGGCCGGCCCCGGTGCGCTGGCAGCGGCTGGGCCGGGCGCTCTTCTCGCCCGCCGCCTGGGCCTGCTACGCGGCCCTGACCGGCTGGGCGGCGTGGCGCACCGTCCGCTCGCCGGACCTCGTGCCCAGCCCCCATGACCTGCTCTTCAGCGACTACTACGCGGTGGTCAACCTGGTCCTGCTGGTGGTCGCGGTGCCGCTGATCGCGATCCACGAGTGCTACCACGCGCTGGCCGGCCGCCGCCTGGGACTGCGCTCGCGCACCCGGCTCTCGTACCGCTTCTACTTCCTGGTCGTGGAGACCCAGCTCGACGGGCTGGTCTCGGTGCCGCGCCGCAAGCGCTACCTGCCGATCCTCGCCGGGATGCTCGCCGACGTGGTCCTGCTCAGCGTGATGGTCACCGTCGCCGACGCGGCCCGGGGGCCGGGCGGGGACTTCACGCTCACCGGCCGGGTCTGCCTGGGCCTGGCCTTCGCCACCCTGATGCGGCTGCTGTGGCAGTTCTTCCTCTACCTGCGCACCGACGTCTACGTGCTGATCACCACCTGGCTCGGCTGCGTCGACCTGCACACCACCGCCGTCCAGCTGCTGCGCAACCGGCTCCTGCGGCTGCTGCGCCGCCCGGAGCGGACGGCGGACGAGAGCGCCTGGCACCCCGTCGACCGCCGGGTCGGGCGCTGGTACTCCTGGCTGATCCTGGGCGGCTACACCGTCAGCCTGAGCACCTTCCTGCTGGGCATCGGCCCGGTCTTCCTCCAGATGATCACCGGGTCGCTGGACCGCTTCGGCGCCGGCGCCCACACCGACGGCGTGCGCCTCCTGGACGCCGCCGTCTTCCTGCTGCTGACCCTCGCCCAGGTCGGCCTCACCGCCGTGATCTACGCACGCGAACGCATCCGCAACCGCCGTGCCCGGCCGGCCCACGTCATCGCCTGACCGGCCCCTCACGGGACCCGACGGCCCACCTGTGAAAGGCAGGCCCATGAGCAGCCACTACTGGATCTCCGCCGCCGCCCGCCGGGAGCACGAGCGGCTGCGGGCCGGCCTCGGCCTGCCGCCGGTGCTCGCGACCGTGGACGCGCACCGCAGGCTGCGCGGCCCCTACACCGCCGCCGGCACCATCCTGCGGCTCCTCGCCCCCGAGGCGCTGCGCCGCCGCCCCGAGCTGGCCGCCCGGCACTACATCGAACTCCAGGAGAGCACCCCCGAACTGGCCCCGCTGGTACCGCCGATCCGCCGCCGGCTCGAACAGCAGAAGACCGCCGCCCCCGGCGAGGTCAGCCGCTACCCGGCCCGGCTGCACTCGCTGCGGGTGGCGCACGGCCTGGTCGACTTCCTGCTCGCCGCCCTCGCCGACGCGGACCGGGGCCCGCGCGCCCTGGTGGTGCAGCACGTCGAGCACGCCGACGTCACCGACCGGGAGTTCCTGGCCGCGGCCGTCCGCCGGATCCCGCCCGAACTGCTCACCCTCGTGCTGTCCACCGGCACCGAGGCCCCGGCCGACCCGCCCGGCGCGCCCTCCGTCTCGCTGCCCGAGGCCCTGCTCGCGCACACCACCCGGATCACCGGCCCGGCCCGCCCCGCCCCCGACGACGCCCCGGGCGCCCCGGGCGGCCCCGCGGACGCCCGCCGGTACGTGGCCGGCGACTGCACCGACGAGGAGGACCCCGCCGCCCGGGCCGCCTACGAGGCGCTGGCCCCGGCCGACCGGGCCCCGCTGCACGACGCCCGGGCCGCCGAACTCGCCGCCCGCGCCGAGGCCGGCGAGACCTCCTGGCGGCTGGGCGCCCTGCCCTTCCACCTGATGCGCGGCAGCGACCCCGACGGCGCCGGCCTCGACGCCCTGCGCTGGGCCATGGACCGCTGCAAGTACCTCGGCTTCTACCACGCCGCCGCCGAACTGGGGCACGAAGGACGCCGGGGCGCCGACCCGGCCCTGCGCCCCGACCTGTGGTGGCTCTTCACCCGCGAGACCGGGGTGTGCCTGGCCGCCTCCGGCCGCCCCGACGAGTCCGCCGTCCTCCAGGAGGAGGCCCGCACAGCCACCACCGACCCGGCCCACCACATGAAGCTCGCCTACGAGACGGGCATGCTGTACGCCCGCCACTACCCGGAGGAGCGCCGCGACGAGCGCCGGGCCCGGGCCTGGGTCAACCAGTCCATCGCCATCGCCGGGCTGCTCCCCGACCCGAAGGAGCGCGCCTTCTACTCGGTCTTCAACCGCAACGGCCTGGCCCTGGTCGAGGTCCGGGCCGGCCGGCCCGACGAGGCGCTGCGCCTGCTCGACGAGGGCATCGCCCGGCTCGACCGCGAACTGGGCCTGGGCGAGCGGACCTGGCACCGGGTGGGCCTGCGCTACAACCGCGCCCAGGTCAACGGCATGAGCGGGCGCTTCGAGGACGCGCTCGCCGACTACGCCGAGATCATCGCCTCGGACGACGACTTCGCCGACCACTACTTCAACCGGGGCAACATCCTGCGCCGGCTGGGCCGCCCCGCGGAGGCCGCCGCCGACTACCAGCGGGCCCTGACCCTGGAACCGCCCTTCCCGGAGGCGTACTACAACCGCGGCGACGCCCGGCTCGAACTGGGCGACACCGACGGCGCGCTGGCCGACTTCAGCCGCACCCTGGAGCTGGAGCCCGCCCACCTGGAGGCGCTGCTGGCCCGGGCCGGGCTGCTCGCCGACCAGGGCGACTCGAAGGCCGCCCTGGCGGACGTGGACACCGGCCTGCGGCACGCCCCCGGCCACGCCCACCTGCTGTGCCTGCGCGGCCGGCTGCTCGCCGAGGAGGGCCGCCGCCCGGAGGCCCGTACCGCCCTCGACGCGGCGCTGGCCGCCGCGCCCGAGCTGGCCGAGGCCTGGGCGGTCCGCGGCGAACTGGGCTTCGAGGAGGGCGCACTGCCGGCCGCGGCGGCCGACTTCGACCGGGCCGTGGCACTGGCGCCGGAGCGGGCGGAGTTCCGCTTCAACCGGGCCGTGGTCCGCGAGGCCCTGGGCGACTGGGGCACGGCCGCCGCCGAGTTCGAGGAGCTGCTGGCCACCACCGGCGACCCCGAGGCGCGCGAGCACCGGGACTCCTGCCTGCGGGCGGCCGGCCGCTCCGGCGCGGCCCGGTAGCCGGCCGATGGAACTGCGGCAGCGGGCCGGGGCCGGGGCCAAGGCCTCCTTCACCGAGGCGATGGCGCACCTGGCGGCCGGGGTGGCGGTGGTCTCGGTCCGCCGCGCCGACGGCCGCCCGGCCGGGCTGCTGGTCTCCTCGGTGAGCTCGTACAGCGTCGAGCCGCCGTCGGTGCTGCTGGCGCTCGCCCGGTCCTCGCGCACCCGCCGCGAGCTCGACCGGCCCGGCACCCCCTTCGGGGTGCACCTGCTGGGGGCCGCGGACGCGGCCCTGGCGCAGGTCTTCGCGGGCCGGGGCGAGGACAAGTTCGCCGATGTGCTCTGGGAGTGGGACGGTCCGGTGCCCCGGCTGGCCGGGGTGCCGGTCTACCTGACCTGCCGCACGGCGGCCCGCTTCCCGCACGGGGACCACGTGATCGTGGTGGGCGAGGTCACCGGCTGTGCGCTGGCCGGGGGCGAGCCGCTGGTCTACTACCGGCGCCGGCTGGATTGGCGGCTGCGACCGGGCCGGGGTCCGGCGGGGGAGTGAGGCGGCGGGGGTAAGCGGGGGCGGGCGGTCGTGGTGCGTGGGTCCCCGCGGCGCTTGACGGGGGCGGCCCGCAGGCCTCCCCCAGCGGCAGGCCCACCCCTGGGACTTCGCGGCTTCGCCGTCGCCTGCGGCGATCCCAGGCCCGGGCCTGCCTCCGGTCCAGCCTGCCACCCCCGTCAAGCGCCGCTCCCCACGCACCACGGCCACCCGCGTTCAGCCAGCCAGCGGCTGGAGGCGGGCGGTGGGGCAGCAGCGTTCGTGGCCGGCCTGCGGGGGCCGCTGACCGGCCAGCAGGGCGCGCTGCGCTGCCTGGAGCCCCGGGCCGGGCTCGATCCCGGTCTCGGCGACGACGGTCCGCCGGGCCCGGCCGAAGGCCTCCAGGGCCTCGGCCCGCCGCCCGGTCAGGGACAGGGCCAGCATCAGCTGTTCGTGGAAGGCCTCGCGCAGCGGGTGCCGGGCGCACAGCTCCTCCAGTTCGCCCACCACCTCCCGGGCGCGGCCGGCGCAGATGTCCGCGCCGATCCGGTCGTGCAGCACCGCCAGCCGCTCCTCGGCCAGCCGCACCGCGTAGTACGGGGGCAGGCAGGCCTGGACGAGGTCGCCGAGCGGCTGCCCCCGCCACATCCCGAGGGCCGAGCGGAAGACGGCCGCTGCCTTGGCGCAGTCCCCCCGCAGCAGCAGGCTCCGGCCGAACTCGGCCCGGGCCCGGAAGAGGTCGAGGTCCAGCTCGCCGGGGCCCACCGCGAGCAGGTAGCCGGCGCCGGCGGTGCGCAGTACCGGGTGCCGCCGGGCGTCACCGCCGCCGCGGCTGTGCCCGGGGTCGAGGACCCGGCGCAGCCGGGAGACGTACATCTGGAGGGCCGACACGGCCGACTGCGGCGCCCGGCCGTCCCACAGCTCCTCGATGAGGGAGGAGACCGACGCGGGCCGGTTGGCGTGCAGCAGGAGCAGTGCCAGCAGCGCCCGCGGCTTGAGCGCGGTCGGCGTGCACGGCAGCCCCTCCCTGCGCAGCTCCAGCGGGCCCAGCAGCAGGTACTTCGGGGCGAACCCGGGCTCCGGCGTCCCGGGCGGGAACCACGGGGCCCGTAACGGTCTGGACAGCTCCTCGGACAAGTGACCCGCCACCTTCGCGCTCCGGCGCCGGTGGGCGCCCGCCAACTGGGCCGGCGCGCCGGGGGTTCTCCGGTCGACGCCACCCCATAGGTTCGAGGCTGCCCGACGGCCTGTCAGGGGGGCGAACCAGCCAAAGGAGACGGGGCGTCAGAGCCAGCCGTTGCGGTGCAGGGCGCGGTGGATGGTGAAGCAGATGCCGACGATCGAGACCATCACCATCGGGTAGCCGTACCGCCAGTGCAGCTCCGGCATGTGCTCGAAGTTCATCCCGTACACGCCGCAGATCATCGTCGGGACGGCGATGATGGCCGCCCAGGCGGTGATCTTGCGCATGTCCTCGTTCTGCGCGACCGTCGCCTGCGCCAGGTTCGCCTGGAGGATGGAGTTCAGCAGCTCGTCGAAGCCGATCACCTGCTCGTGCACCCGCTCCAGGTGGTCGGCCACGTCCCGGAAGTACTTCTGGATGTCCGGGTCGACCAGCCGCATCGGCCGCTCGCTCAGCAGCTGCATCGGCCGCAGCAGCGGGGAGACGGCCCGCTTGAACTCCAGCACCTCGCGCTTGAGCTGGTAGATCCGGCCGGCGTCGGCGCCGCGCGGACCGCCCTTGGCGGGAGCGGCGAAGACCTCGCTCTCCACCTCGTCGATGTCGTCCTGCACGGCCGCGGCCACCGCGATGTACCCGTCGACCACGTGGTCGGCGAGCGAGTGCAGCACCGCCGAGGGGCCCTTGGCGAGGAGTTCGGCGTCCTCCTGGAGCCGGTGGCGCAGCGCCCGCAGCGAGCCCTGGCCGCCGTGCCGGACGGTGATGACGAAGTCCCGGCCGGTGAAGCACATCACCTCACCGGTCTCGACGACCTCGCTGGTCGCGGTGAGCTCGGCGTGCTCGACGTAGTGGATCGTCTTGAAGACGGTGAAGAGGGTGTCGTCGTACCGCTCCAGCTTGGGCCGCTGGTGGGCGTGGACGGCGTCCTCCACGGCCAGCGGGTGCAGCCCGAACTCCGCCGCGATGCCGGAGAACTCCTGCTCGGTCGGCTCGTGCAGGCCGATCCAGGCGAACCCGCCCGCCTCGCGGACCTGGCGCATCGCCTCCCGCGGGGTCAGGCAGCCGCCCTGGATCCGGGTGCCGTCGCGGTACACGGCGCAGTCCACCACGGCGCTGCTCGCCGACGGGTCGCGGGTGGGGTCGTAGTTGCTGTACACCGGGCTGCTCTTGCGCAGTCCCGGGCGCAGCGCGGGGCGCACCACCGCGCGCAGGTCACGGATCATCGACATGGCAGGCTCCTTCGCGCGGCAGACGGTGCCGCTGACGGGAGACCTCCGCGGGGCGCATGCGGAACGCCGGGCGGGGGCGGGCGGTCGGGATGGTGTTCCGTCGCTCTTCCGTCGCGCGTGCCCCGTACGGGTCCGGTCGCCGGGGCGGGCCGGGTGGCGGGTGCGGAGCGGGCCGCCCGGGTGTGCCCGGGCCCGCCGTGAAGCGGGCCGATGCCGGTGTGTGTCCCTGATGTCCGGCGGGAGAACGGCTGATCAGATCTGAAGATCAGCCGGGAGGCAGACCACTGCGGAAGAGCGATTGGTACTGCACGATCGACTTCGGTCGTCCACCGCCGCCCCACCTCCTCCGGCCGGTCCCCCGTGGGGGACGTCCACTTGGCGGGGGCTGGAAAGTCACCTCAGGCGACTGCCCCGACCAGCGGTCAACAGTATCAGCCGACTGTCCCTCAGATGCGCGCCTTTACCCTCCCAATAGGCGTTCTATGCTCACCGCATGGCAGAAGTTCTGGCTCTTGTGGAAGCCCGGCTGCGCACGGCGCTCGGCGAACCCGACGCGCGCGCCTCGATCACCTTCGTCGGCACGGACCGGATCGAGGTGCTCCGCTTCACCGAGGGGGACCTGGTCCGCTACGCGACCCTCGGCATGTCCGCCCACCCGATGGCCGACCCCACCGAGGTGGTCGCCGACCCGCTCCGGGGCCCCCGCGCCGAGCTGGTGCTCTCGGTCCGCGCCGGGCTCGCGGACACCGACAAGCTGCTCCGGCCGCTGGCCGTGCTCGGCGCCTCGCCGCAGGTCGAGGGACTGGTGGTGAGCCCCGGCGCCTCCCTGGACACCGGCGAACCGCTCTGGCCCGGGGCGCCCTTCAGCTCCGTGCTGGTGGCCGAGCCCGGCGGGCTGGTCGAGGACCTGGAACTGGACGCCCCCCGCGACCCGGTCCGCTTCCTCCCGCTGCTCCCCATGACGCACAACGAGGCCGCCTGGAAGCGGGTGCACGGCGCGGCGGCCCTCCAGGAGCGCTGGCTGGCCGGCGGCACGGACCTGCGCGACCCCCTGCGCACCTCGGTGGCGCTCGACTAGCAGCCGACCCCTCGCGACCCGGGCGTCGTTGGGCCGTCCTGCTGGACTAGGCCGCCGGAATGTGACTGATACCCGCCACCGCGGGTACGCATCGCATCCGGACGGGTGATCGTCCCTTGACGGGGCGGCGGCCGGGGAGGAGCGTGGATCCCTATGAGGGGCGAACCGAGTTGCCCGAAGTGCGGTGGCCGGGTCAGGGCGCCCGGACTCTTCGCCGACTCCTGGCAGTGCACGCTGCACGGCACCGTCCACCCCCTGCAACCCGTGATCCCGCCCAGCGTCGAAGGGCTCGGCGTGGTCGTGAACCGCGCCCAGGTGCCGGTCTGGATGCCCTGGCCGCTGCCGCTGGGCTGGCTGTTCACCGGCATCGCCACCGCCGGGGACGACCGCAGCGGCGGCCGGGCCACCGCGGTGGCCTGCTCGGGTCCGGGCCCGCTGGGCGGCATGGGCGAGCTGCTGCTGATCGCGGAGGAGCTGGGCGTCGGCCTCGGCGCGCGGTACGCCGGCATCGACGGCCCCGACCCCGGCCCCTACATCAACGTCTCGGCCACCCCGCACGCCAAGGTGGTGGCCGCCGGCCGCCCCACCCCGCTGTGGCACGTCCCGGGCACCCCCGACGACCGCGCCGTCTTCGCCGGCGAGGCCCGCGGCCTGTGGCTGTGGGCGGTGGTCTGGCCCGAGCAGTCCGGCCTCCTCCTCTACGACGAACTGGTCCTGACCGACCTGCGGGACGCGGGCGCCGAGGTGGAACTCCTGCCGTGCGGGGCCTTGAGCCCGCGGATCCTGGAGTAGCCGGGGCGCTTCCGGCGCCTTGAGCGGCCGGGGCGCCTGTCCGGAAGGGCCCGAAGGCCCGGTTATCCTGGGGTGTCCCCCGTTCGTCCTGCCCCTGGAGCCGTGCCGTGCGCATCGACCTGCACGCCCACTCCACCGCTTCCGACGGCACGGACACCCCCGCCGAGCTGGTGCGGGCCGCCGCCGCGGCCGGGCTCGACGTGGTGGCGCTGACCGACCACGACACCGTCGCCGGCTACGCCGAGGCGATCGCGGCCACCCCCGCGGGACTCACCCTCGTCACCGGCGCGGAACTCTCCTGCCGGGTGGGCGGGGTACCGATGCACCTGCTGGCGTACCTCTTCGACCCCCAGGAGCCCGAGCTGTCCCGGGAGCGGGAGCTGGTCCGCGACGACCGGGTGCCGCGCGCCCGGACGATGGTCGCCAAGCTCCAGGCCCTCGGCGTCCCGGTGACCTGGGAGCAGGTGGCCCGGATCGCCGGTGACGGCTCGGTCGGCCGGCCGCACGTCGCCAGCGCACTGGTCGAGCTGGGCGTGGTGGCGACCGTCTCGGACGCCTTCACGCCCGAGTGGCTGGCCGACGGCGGCCGCGCGTACGCCCCCAAGCACGAGCTGGACCCCTTCGAGGCGGTCCGGCTGGTCAAGGCCGCGGGCGGGGTCACCGTCTTCGCGCACCCGCTGGCCGTCAAGCGCGGCGCGGTCGTGCCGGAGCGCGTGATAGCCGAGCTGGCGGCCGCGGGCCTGGACGGCATCGAGGTCGACCACATGGACCACGACGCCCCGACCCGGGACCGGCTGCGGGGGATCGCCGCCGACCTCGGGCTGCTGGCCACCGGCTCCAGCGACTACCACGGCAGCCGCAAGACCTGCCGGCTCGGCGAGTACACCACCGACCCCGAGATCTACGGCGAGATCACCCGCCGTGCGACGGGGGCCTTCCCGGTGCCGGGCGCGGGCGGACCCGCGGACCGCTGATCCCCGCCGGCCCCGTCCGCCCCGTCGCGGACCGGGACGCCGGCACCTTCCTTCCTCTTCCCGGCCCCCGTGGCCGGACCGGGCGGGCCGCGGAGCCCTGTGCCGCCGAGCCGGCATGCCGCGCGCCCCCACTTCCGTCGGTAAGACCACTCCCTGCAAGGCCATCACTGTGTTCGACTTCGCTGTCTTCGGATCCCTCTTTCTCACGCTTTTTGTGATTATGGACCCCCCGGGGATCACCCCGATCTTCCTCGCCCTGACCTCGGGCCGGGCCACCAAGGTCCAGCGCCGGATGGCCTTCCAGGCCGTCTGCGTCGCCTTCGGCGTCATCGCCGTCTTCGGCATCTGCGGCCAGCAGATCCTCGACTACCTGCACGTCTCGGTGCCCGCGCTGATGATCGCGGGCGGCCTGCTGCTGCTCCTGATCGCCCTGGACCTGCTGACCGGCAAGACCGACGAGCCCAAGCAGACCAAGGACGTCAACGTCGCGCTGGTGCCGCTGGGCATGCCGCTGCTGGCCGGTCCCGGTGCGATCGTCTCGGTGATCCTGGCCGTCCAGCGGGCCGACGGCTTCGGCCAGCAGCTCTCGGTCTGGTCGGCCATCCTCGCCATGCACATCGTGCTCTGGCTGACCATGCGCTACTCGCTGGTCATCATCCGGATCATCAAGGACGGCGGCGTCGTGCTGGTGACCCGGCTGGCGGGCATGATGCTCTCCGCGATCGCCGTGCAGCAGATCATCAACGGCGTCCTCCAGGTCGTTCACACCGCCTGACTCCCGCTTGAATCTTTAGCGAGTGAAAAAATTTCCTTAGCGTAGGGAATGTTTGCCTCTTACACTTCGTTATGACCTGTGCAAGCAGCGAAACCGACGAAGGGAGAAGCCCATGCGCTTCGAGATTCTGCGCCTGGACGACGTGGACGGCACCCCCGTGGACCGGACCGTCGTCGACGCGGCCTCCGTCAACCGGATCGTGCAGCAGGCCGCCGCAATCGGCCAGCGCATCTGGATCCGACCGGCCGAGAGCACGGCTTCGTAAGACGCCCGCCGTGCACCACACGTGACAGCGCCCCCACACCACACAGGTGAGGGGGCGCTTCGCGTGTGCGAGGGGGTGGCAAAGCCGGCCCCGCCGACCCCCCTCTCAGCCCCGCCGGCGTTTGAGGCGCGGGGTTCGGGGCGGAGCCCCGCTGTCCCCCCTCCCAGCCTCGCCGGCGTTTGAGGCGACCGTCGCGGCAGCGGCGGTGCGGGGTTCGGGGCGGAGCCGGGCTGTCCCCCCTTCCAGCCCCGCCGGCGTTTGAGACGCGGGGGGTCCGGGGGCGGCGCCCACCGGTTTCGGGAAGGGGCGGGGTGGGGGTGGCTCCGCGCAGCGGCAAGCGGCGGGGCCGTCCGTGGTGTGTGGGGCCCCGCGCCCCTTGACGGGGGGTGGCCTGCAGGCCCTGCGGCAGGCCCAACCCGGGGACAAGCGGCTTCGCCGTGACCTGCGGTCATCCCCGGCCCGGGCCTGCCTCCGGACCAGCCTGCCACACCCCGTCAAGGGGCTGCCCCACACACCACGGACGGCCTGGGGAGGCGTACAGCGGGACGGGCGCGGCGGACCCATCGGGCCGGGCTGACCTGTTAGTGCCGCTCCCAGAAGGCCGCCAGCGCAGCCGCCGTCGTCAGGGGGTCCTCCGCGTTGGGGGAGTGCTCGGTGCCCGGGACGACCACGCGGCGGGCGCCCAGCCGCTCGGCCATCTCGTCCATCAGCGGTACCGGCCACGCGTAGTCCACGGCGCCGGACAGCACCAGCTTCGGCAGCCCCGGGGTGCCGGCGGCCAGTTCGGCGATCCGGTCGGGCTCCGAGATCAGCTGCCGGCCGGTGGCGATCAGCTGCTGCGGGCGGTTGGCCAGCCAGCGGCGGTGCAGGAACTCCTCGAGCTCGGGGGAGTCCTCGCGGGCGTCCTCGGGGTCCTGGGCGCGCATCGCCCGCCAGATCGCCTCCATGTCGTCGCCCATCAGCTCCAGGCCCGCCACCAGCAGCTTCGTCCGCTCCTGCTGGGCCTCGGTGATCGCGGCGGGACCGCTGCTCATGAGGGTGAGGCTGCGCAGCGCGGCCGGGTCCCGCAGGGCCGCGGCCCGGCAGATCAGGCCGCCCAGGGAGTGCCCGACCAGGTGCACCGGGGTGCCCAGTGCCGCGGCCTGGGCCAGTACGTCGAGGGCCAGCTCGTGCTGGGCGTACGCGGCCTCGTCGGCGGGCCCGTCGCTCTCGTACTGCCCGCGCCCGTCCACGGCGACCACCCGGTAGCCGGCCACCGCGAGCGGTTCCAGCAGCCCGATGAAGTCCTCCTTGCTGCCGGTGAAGCCGGGCACGAGCAGGGCGGTGCCCCGGACGGCCCCGGTGGGGACGGCGTCGTGGACGGCGAACTCGCCGCGGGCGGTGGCGAGGGTCCGGGCGGTGGCGTACGGCGGCAGGGACAGCCGGGGAGGCTTGCTCATGCCCCTACGTTACTGGCCGGTCGGTTGCGTCCCGGCGGCCGGGGGAACGCCGAAGGCCCGGCTCCCCCGAGGGGGAACCGGGCCTTCGGACCGGGCTTTCGGACTACTCCGCGGCGTCCGCGACCTTGCGGGTCCGGGTACGGCGCGGCTTGGCCGGCGCCTCCTCGGCCGCGGGGGCCTCGGCGGCGACCGCGGCCTTGCGGGTGCGGCGCGGCTTGGCGGCCGGCTCGTCCGTGGCCTGGGCCGGGACGACCGGGGCCTCGGCGGCCTTGCGGGTGCGGGTCCGGCGGGGCTTGGCGGGGGCTTCCTCGGCCGGGGCCTCGGCGGCGGGCGCCTCGGTCACGGTCGGCTCGGCCACCGCGGCCTTGCGGGTGCGGGTCCGGCGAGGCTTGGCCGGCGCCTCCTCGGCCGGGGCCCCGGCGACGGGGGCGGCCTCGACGACCGGGGCCTCGGCCACCGCGGTCGCGGCGGCGGCCGCGACGGCCGTGGTCGCACCGCGGGTGCGGCGACGGCGCGGACGGCGCGGCTCGGCCGACTCCTCGGCCGGGGCCTCGGCGACCGGGGTCACCGCTGCGGCGCCCTCGGCCACCTCCGCACCACCGCGGGTGCGGCGGCGCTGACGCGGCGTGCGGGTGCGGGCCGGGCGCTCCTCGGCGGCCGGGGCCGCGGCGGACCGGCGGCCGCGGCCGCCCGGCTCGCCCAGGTCCTCGATCTCCTCGGCCTTCAGGCCCGCGCGGGTGCGCTCGGCACGGGGCAGGATGCCCTTGGTGCCGGCCGGGATGTTCAGCTGCTCGAACAGGTGCGGGGACGTGGAGTACGTCTCCTCCGGCTCGTGGAAGTCCAGCTCCAGCGCCTTGTTGATGAGCTGCCAGCGCGGGATGTCGTCCCAGTCGACCAGGGTGACGGCGGTGCCCTTGTTGCCCGCGCGGCCGGTGCGGCCGACGCGGTGCAGGAAGGTCTTCTCGTCTTCCGGCGTCTGGTAGTTGATGACGTGGGTCACGCCCTCGACGTCGATGCCGCGGGCGGCGACGTCGGTGCAGACCAGGACGTCGACCTTGCCGTTGCGGAAGGCCCGCAGGGCCTGCTCGCGGGCGCCCTGGCCCAGGTCGCCGTGGACGGCGCCGGAGGCGAAGCCGCGGCGCTCCAGCTGCTCGGCGATGTCGGCGGCGGTGCGCTTGGTGCGGCAGAAGATCATCGCCAGTCCGCGGCCCTCGGCCTGCAGGATCCGGGAGACGAGCTCCGGCTTGTCCATGTTGTGCGCACGGAAGACGTGCTGGGTGATGTTCGCGACCGTCGCGCCCTCGTCGTCCGGCGAGGTGGCGCGGATGTGCGTGGGCTGCGACATGTAGCGGCGGGCCAGGCCGATGACCGCGCCCGGCATGGTCGCCGAGAACAGCATGGTCTGGCGCTTCGCCGGAAGCAGGTTGATGATCTTCTCGACGTCCGGCAGGAAGCCCAGGTCGAGCATCTCGTCGGCCTCGTCGAGGACCAGGGCCTTGACCTTGGACAGGTCGAGCTTCTTCTGGCCGGCCAGGTCCAGCAGGCGGCCCGGGGTGCCGACGATCACGTCGACGCCCTTCTTGAGCGCCTCGACCTGCGGCTCGTACGCGCGGCCGCCGTATATGGCCAGCACGCGGACGTTGCGGACCTTTCCGGCGGTCTGCAGGTCGTTGGTGACCTGGGTGCACAGCTCGCGGGTCGGGACCACGATCAGCGCCTGCGGGGCGTCGGTCAGCTGCTCGGGCTTGGCCCGGCCGGCCTCGACGTCCGCGGGGACGATGACGCGCTCCAGCAGCGGCAGGCCGAAACCGAGGGTCTTGCCCGTACCGGTCTTGGCCTGGCCGATGACGTCCGTGCCCGAGAGGGCGACGGGGAGGGTCATCTCCTGGATGGGGAAGGGGGACACGATGCCGACGGCTTCAAGCGCTTCGGCGGTCTCGGGGTAGATCCCGAGGTCTCGGAACGTAGTCAGGGTGCTGCCTCTTCTGTGAGACGCGGCACGAGGCGGCGAGGGGGGTCGTACCGTGCCTGGCATGTCGCCCCCGGCTGCTGCCGGGAGCACCCGGGCCGCAGCTCGAAAAGAGCCGCCTGGCCGGGATGGCGCGGGACCACTGCCTTCGCTCAAGCGCTCATACCGCTGAGGGGGCCCCTCTCGGACGGCGGCACGCAAGGACGTGCACGCCCCGTTGAGGGCGGTCGGTTGGAGCCGATCGGGCCACCGACCGGGCATCCTCATTCGGATGGCCCGCCGAACTACTCGGCAGGCGCATTACCACTGTACCCCGGAATCGCGCAGGTGTGTCGGGCGAATTCACCAGGGCGGCGTGTCCGGGGTGACTGACCAGGCACTTCCCCCCGCCCCCGGGCGGGCTATTGTGCGCTGCATGGAGACCGCTGAAAACGCCGAGCACGCCGCCAACGCCGAGCCGGCGGGGAACGCCGCCGGAGAGACCGCGCCCGTCGGCATCGCCGCCCAGGACTGGGCCACCGCCGCCGCCTCCCCGCAGTACCGCGCCGCGGTGGTCGACCTGCTGGGCGCGCTGGCCTACGGCGAGCTCGCGGCCTTCGAGCGGCTGGCCGAGGACGCGAAGCTCGCGCCCACCCTGGCGGACAAGGCCGAGCTCGCGAAGATGGCCTCCGCGGAGTTCCACCACTTCGAGCGGCTGCGCGACCGGCTCTCGGCGGTCGACGCCGAGCCCACCGCCGCCATGGAGCCCTTCGCCAAGGCCCTGGACGACTTCCACCGCCAGACCGCTCCCTCCGACTGGCTCGAGGGCCTGGTCAAGGCGTACGTCGGCGACTCCATCGCCAGCGACTTCTACCGCGAGGTGGCCACCCACCTGGACTCCGACACCCGCTCCCTGGTGCTCGGCGTGCTGGACGACACCGGCCACGGCAACTTCGCCGTGGAGAAGGTCCGCGCCGCGATCGAGGCCGACCCGCGGGTCGGCGGCCGGCTCGCGCTGTGGGCCCGCCGCCTGATGGGCGAGGCCCTGTCGCAGGCCCAGCGGGTGGTCGCCGAGCGCGACGCCCTCTCCACCATGCTGGTCGGCGGGGTGGACGGGATGGCCGCGGGCTTCGACCTGGCCGCCGTCGGCGAGATGTTCACCCGCATCACCAAGGCCCACACCAAGCGCATGGCCGCCCTCGGCCTGGCCGCCTGACCCGACGCCGGAGGAGCCCGCACCCCGGCGGGCTCACCGCCGCCGCCACCGCACCAGCCGGGCGGCGCGCTCAGCCGCCCGAGGGGACGGAAAAGGGGGCCCGCCCGGCCCCCGCACCCGGCCGACCCGGGCGCAGCAGCAGTGACAGCCCCGCCGCGCCCACCAGGGCCGCGCCCAGGAACGTCGCCGTCAGGGTCCGGTGCCCGGGCCCGAGGGAGTAGTGCACCAGCGCGGCGCCGAACAGCGCGCCGAGCGCGCCGGTGGCCAGGACCACGCGGACCGGGGGCAGCCGGCCGGGCAGTCTCCGGACCGCCGCCCAGGACAGGGCGAGACCCAGGACAGCCGAGCCGAACGCTTCCACGAGCATGAGGTCCCTCCCGCACAGCCAGGGGCAAATCGGGTCGAGGCGGTCCTACCCGGAGTGGGCGGAACGCAACCCTCAGCAACCCCCGTGGACACGGAAACGGCCCGGTGGGAGCAACCACCGGGCCGTTTCTCTCAGTTGTGTGTTACGCCGGGACTACGCGGCGCCGAACCCGACCTTGCGGATGCTCGGCTCGCCGATGTCCACGTACGACAGCCGGTCGGTCGGCACCAGGACCTTGCGGCCCTTCACGTCCGTCAGGCTGAGCAGCTGCGCCTTGCCGGTGAGGGCGTCCGAGACGAGGCTCTCCAGCTCCTCGGCGCTGAGTCCGCTCTCCAGCACGATCTCCCGGGGTGCGTGCTGCACGCCGATCTTGACCTCCACGGCTTCGTCCCTCCGACGGTCTGCCACGCGCGGTCTGCCGCGCCCTACCCGGACACATTAGCCCGGAGAGGGGACGGGAACGGCCCGCGGCGGACACGCTGCGAGCGAACAGGCCGCCCGCCGCCGCCGGGGTCAGTGCTGCTCGGAGCCGTGCAGCGGGAAGCCGGCGATGCCGCGCCAGGCCAGCGAGGTCAGCAGGCCGACCGCCTTGTCCCGGTCCACCGGGCTCTCGCTGGACAGCCAGTAGCGGGCCACCACCTGCGAGACCCCGCCCAGGCCCACGGCCAGCAGCATCGACTCGTCCTTCGCCAGCCCGGTGTCCTCGGCGATCACGTCGGAGATCGCCTCGGCGCACTGCAGCGAGACCCGGTCCACGCGCTCGCGCACCGCCGGTTCGTTGGTCAGGTCCGACTCGAAGACGAGCCGGAAGGCGCCGCCCTCGTCCTCCACGTACGCGAAGTACGCGTCCATGGTGGCGGCCACCCGGAGCTTGTTGTCGTTGGTCGACTCCAGGGCCGTGCGGACGGCCACCAGCAGCGCCTCGCAGTGCTGGTCCAGCAGCGCCAGGTAGAGGTCGAGCTTGCCCGGGAAGTGCTGGTACAGCACCGGCTTGCTGACCCCGGCGCGCTCGGCGATGTCGTCCATCGCCGCCGCGTGGTACCCCTGCGCGACGAACACTTCCTGGGCCGCGCCCAGGAGCTGGTTGCGCCGGGCCCGGCGCGGCAGGCGAGTACCCCGCGGGCGCGCCGCCTCGGTCTGCTCGATGGCTGTCACGCCGCCTCCCACTTTCTTCTGTGTCACGTGCACTGTGCGCCGCCACGTGCGCTGTGCGCCGCGCCCGCCATCGTACTTTTCGGTAACCGAATGTGGGGGGTCCGGACGGAGTTTTCTCGGTCTACGGACACCCGCACGCACGGTGCGGACCTGTACGAATGCCCCGGACTGGCGGGCCGCCCGCCGCCCGGGCCCTGCTCCCGGGCCCGGTCAGCGGTAGTCGTCCTCGTCCAGCGCGACCACCCGGGCCTGCTCGGCGGCGTCCCCGTCGGCCGCCTCGCCGCGCTCGAGTCCGGTCAGCGGCTGGTCCTCGCGCGGGGTCAGCTCGGCCTGCTGCTCCGCCGCGTCGGCCTCGGGGGCCTCGGCGTCCAGCGCCGGGGAACTGTCCTGGAAGGTGTCCGGCTCCGTCGGGTCGGCAGTCATGGGGCTCCCCTCTTTTCCTTCTCTTCCCCTGTTCTTACGAGCCTAGGAGAGTCGGGGTGGGGCCGCTATACGGATCCGGCCCCGCCTGTGAGCGCGAACACACGGGTCCCCGCGTGATCGTCTCGTAACATTGGCCGCATGTCGTCGACCGAGCTGCCGGGTATCCGCGCCACTTCCGCGGTGTCCTCCCAGGTGGGCACCGTGCGCGTGGCCGAGGGCGAGCAGCTGCGCAGCGTCTCGCTGCCCGGGCTGACCCTGACCGTGCGGTCCCGGCCGCCGGCCCGCACCGGCCTGCCGCCCGCGCTGTTCGTGCACGGGCTCGGCGGGTCCTCCCTGAACTGGTCCTCCCTCATGGCCGAGCTGGCCGAGGAGGTGGACGGCGAGGCCGTCGACCTGCCGGGCTTCGGGGCCTCCCCGCCGCCCGAGGACGGCAACTACTCCGTCACCGCGCTGGCCCGGGCCGTCATCCGGCACCTGGACGCGAGCGGCCGGGGCCCGGTGCACCTGTTCGGCAACTCCCTGGGCGGCGCGGTCACCACCCGGGTCGCCGCGGCGCGGCCGGACCTGGTCCGCACCCTGACGCTGGTCTCGCCCGCCCTGCCGGAACTGCGCGTGCAGTCCTCGGCCGTGCCGACGGCACTGCTCGCCCTTCCGGGGGTGGCCGCGCTGTTCGCCCGGTTGACGAAGGGCCTCAGCGCGGAGCAGCGGGTCCGTGGCATCCTCGGCCTCTGTTACGGAGACCCGTCGCGGGTCACCCCCGAGGGGCTGCGCGACGCGGTCGAGGAGATGGAGCGGCGGCTGCTGCTGCCCTACTTCTGGGACGCCATGACAAGGAGCTCGCGCGGGATCGTGGACGCGTACACGCTGGGCGGGCAGCATGGGCTGTGGCGCCAGGCCGAGCGGGTGCTCGCGCCGACGCTGCTGGTGTACGGCGGGCGGGACCAGCTGGTCTCGTACCGGATGGCGCGCCGGGCCGCCGCCGCCTTCCGCGGTTCGCGGCTGCTGAGCCTGCCGGAGGCGGGGCACGTGGCGATGATGGAGTACCCGGAGGTGGTCGCGGCGGCCTTCCGCGACCTGGTCCGCGCCGCCGAACAGGGTGGGAGCTGAGGGGTCCGGTGGGACGACATAGCCGCAAGGGGCCGGCCGAGAGCGCCGGCACGGTGTCCGAGGACGCCGGTTTCCCGGACGACGCCTTCCTCGGGGCCGGTTTCCCGGCCGACGACTTCCCCGCCGCCTTCCCCGCACCCGCGGGCGCCGGTGACCCGGCCGGGCGGCCGGGTCCGGTCGATCCGACGGTCACTCATGAGGGTTACACCGCACCGGCGCACGTCCGGGGCGGCCACCCGGAGGCCCGGGAGCCGGGCGGCGCCTGGGGCGAGGGCGCCGGCTCCGTCTACGGCGACTGGCGCGGCACCCGCCGCCCCGCCGCGACGGCCCCCGCCCGCCCCGCCGACCCCTTCCCGCCCTTCGAGGAGCCGGACCCCTTCACCCCGCGTCCGCACGACACGGGGTCCTTCCCGCGTCCGCACGACACCGGCTCCTTCCCGCGCGCACAGGACACCGGCTCCTTCCGGGCGGTCCGGGACACGGGTTCCTTCCCGCAGGTCCACGACACGGGTTCCTTCGAGGCGGTCCACGACACCGGCTCGTTCCGCGCGGTGCACGACACCGGCGCCTTCCCGCGGGTCCACGACATCGGCTCCTTCGAAGCGGTCCGGGACACCGGCTCCTTCGAGGCCGTCCGGGAGACCGGGTCCTTCCCGCGCGTGCAGGACACCGGCGCCTTCCCGCGGGTGCACGACACCGGGTCCTTCGAGGCCTTCCGCGACACCGGGAGCTTCGAGGCGGTGCGCGGGACCGGGGCGTTCCCGGCGGTGCAGGACCCCGGGGCGCCCGGCGCCGACCCGGCCGCGGACCCCTCGGCCGTGCCGCGGCCGCGGCGCGAGGAGGACGGCAGCACCACCGGCACGCACCGGCGCCCCGGCACCGAGCGCCGGGGCCGCGGCAAGCTCTACACCGGACTGGCCGCCGCCGCGGTGACGGCCGTCCTGGCCGTGGTCGTGACCGGGCAGGTCGCCGGGCACGAGAGCGACCGCGCCAAGACCAGCGCCGCCGGCGACAACGAACAGCGCGGCGGGACCGCCTCGGCCGCCTCGCGCTCCGACGAGCGGCGCACCCCCTCCGCCCCGGCCGTCGCCCCCGAACTCTCGTACGACCAGAAGATGGCGGCCCGGTACCCCATCGACCCCAAGCTCAAGGGCTCCGGCGAGTTCGACACCGTGCCCGGTGTCGCCGCCGCTCCCGGCCAGGGCCGCAAGGTCCGCTACCGCGTCGACGTCGAGAAGGGCCTCGGCCTCGACGGCGCGCTCTTCGCCGAAGCCGTCCAGCGCACCCTCAACGACCGCCGCAGCTGGTCGCACGGCGGCGAGATGACCTTCGAGCGGGTGCCCTCCGGCGAGGCGGACTTCGTGATCACCCTCGCCAGCCCCGGCACCACCGGCGCCTGGTGCGCCAAGTCCGGCCTGGACACCACCGTCGACAACGTCTCCTGCGACTCGGCCTCCACCGACCGCGTGATGATCAACGCCTTCCGGTGGGCCCAGGGCTCCGTCACCTACGGCGCGGACAAGATGTACGCCTACCGCCAGATGCTCATCAACCACGAGGTCGGGCACCGCCTCGGCCACGGCCACGTGAGCTGCAGCACCCCCGGCGCGCTCGCGCCGATCATGCAGCAGCAAACGAAGTCCCTGGACATCGACGGGATCAAGTGCCGGCCCAACCCGTGGGTGTACCCCGGCAGTTGACGACCGGCTCGAGCGCGCCCCGGCCGGGGCGCGATGATCCGCGTTGACATCGCACAGGCGATCGGTAATTGTTCTCGGCATGTCGCACCACCACGCCGCCTCCGCGAGCGCCGCCATCGAGCTGGCGCTCCTCGGCGTGACCGCGCACAGCGTGGCCGACATTCTCTGTCGCTGACCGCAGCCTGAGCGCGCGTCGACGGCCCCTCCCGCACCTCTGCGGGAAGCGTTCCCCCGTCTCCATTCCGCCGCGCCCGGGCGTTCCCGCCCGCAGGTGCGGCACCTCCCGTCCCCGGCCCCGGCCGCCGGACACCGCTGCCCCTCGCGTGGCCTTCGCCGTTTCCCGAAACACGCCGAGAGGTCCCCTTCCGATGTACCCCAAGTCCCAGATATCCCGTGCCGTGGCCGCGGCCGCCGTCAGCATCGTCCTGGCGGGCGGCGCGGTCGCCTGCGGACCCGACGGCGGTACGGCGAAGAGCGGTGCGAAGGCCGGCGCCGCGGGCGCGCCGCAGAAGGGCGGCACCCTGACCGTCCTCAACTCCGAGCCGCAGAACGACTTCGACCCCGCCCGGCTCTACACCTCCGGCGGCGGCAACGTCCCGTCCCTGGTCTTCCGCACGCTGACCACCCGCAACCGCGAGAACGGCGCCGCCGGCACCGAGGTCGTCCCCGACCTGGCGACCGACACCGGCCGCCCCAACGCGGACGCCACCGAGTGGACGTACACCCTCAAGGACGGCCTGAAGTACGAGGACGGCACCCCGATCACCACCGCCGACATCAAGTACGGCATCGAGCGGTCCTTCGCCGCCGAGCTGTCGGGCGGCGCGCCCTACCTGCGCGACTGGCTGGTCGGCGGCGAGAAGTACCAGGGCCCGTACAAGGACAAGAACGGGCTGGCCTCCATCGTCACCCCGGACGCCAAGACGATCGTCTTCAAGCTGCGCAAGCCCGAGGGCGAGTTCCCCTTCGTCGCCACCCAGACGCAGTTCGCCCCCGTGCCCAAGGCCAAGGACACCGGCGCGAAGTACGAGGAGCACCCGGTCTCCTCGGGCCCGTACAAGGTCGTCAAGAACGAGAACGACGGCGAGCGGCTGGTCCTGGAGCGCAACCCGAACTGGTCCGAGGCCACCGACGCCGAGCGCAAGGCCTACCCCGACAGCATCGACGTCCGCTCCGGTCTCGACGCGGCCGTCATCAACCAGCGGCTCTCCACCAGCTCCGGCGCCGACGCCGCGGCCGTCACCACCGACACCAACCTCGGCCCGGCCGAACTCGCCCAGATCGGCGGCAACGCGGAGCTGGCCGCCCGGGTCGGCACCGGCCACTTCGGCTACACCAACTACCTGGCCTTCAACCCGAAGGTGAAGCCCTTCGACAACCCGAAGGTGCGCCAGGCGATCTCCTACGCGATCAACCGCACCAGCGTGGTCAACGCGGCCGGCGGCTCCGCCCTCGCCGAGGCCGCCACCACCTTCCTGCCGAACCAGGCCGCCTTCGGCTACACGCCGTACGACCACTTCCCGGCCGGCAAGACGGGCGACGCGGCCAAGGCCAAGGAGCTGCTGAAGCAGGCCGGCTTCCCGAACGGCCTGACCGTCACGCTCACCCACTCCACCGCCCAGAACCGCCAGACCAGCCCCGAGGTCGCCACCGCCGTCCAGCAGGCGCTGGCCGCCGCCGGCATCACGGTCAAGCTGGCGGGCCTGGAGAACAACGCCTTCAACGAGCTCCGCTGGGACGCCAAGAAGGCCCCCGGCTTCTTCATCTCCCGCTGGGGCGCCGACTGGCCCTCCGGCGGTCCCTTCCTGGCCCCGATCTTCGACGGCCGGCAGATCGTCACCAACGGCTCCAACTACAACCACGCGCAGCTGAACGACCCGGCGGTCAACAAGGAGGTCGACGAGATCAACAAGCTCACCGACCTGGCCGCCGCCGCCAAGCGCTGGGGCGCCCTGGACAAGAAGATCGGCGAGCAGGCGCTGGACGTCCCGCTCTTCCACCCGGTCTACAAGCGCCTGGTCGGCAAGAGCGTCAAGAACGTCGTCATCAGCGACTGGACCGGCGTCCTCGACATCTCGCAGGTGTCGGTGAAGTGACCGCCGTACCGTCCGTCCGCCCGGCCCCGGCCGGGCCCGGGGGGGGGGGGGGCCCCCCCCCCCCCCGCCGGCGCCCCGCCGCGCCCCCCCGCAGACAGCGGGGACACCAAGCGCACTCCGCACGAAATAACTATA